>DAOTYZ010000214.1:0-3787 GCA_034434555.1 Candidatus Roseilinea sp. | reverse complement strand
CAGCTCGCCGATGCGGGCGGGGTAGATGTTGTTGCCCATGTAACCGATCACCACGAGTGGGAAGATGCGCCGGGCGGGGATGGGCTTCAACGGCGACAGCAAGACCGACCAGCGCCAGGCCCGCACGCCGACCGTCAGAAAGTAAACGCTCACGCCGGGGACCAGCCAAAGCGGGTTCGCTTGTTGGAGGTCGCGCAGAAACTCTTGGAAGTCTATCCCCTGCAGGGCGATGTAGAGGAAGACTAGGCTGATGAAGGTGCCAAGCCAGATCAGCCGGCGGCGCATGGAGGCTAAGGGTTCGCCGCTAGCGCCTGCTTGGCGCGCGCGGCGCGCGGCCAGTCCGCCGCGTAGAAAGCCAAATACTCCGGCACGCGCGACGTCCAGTAGTCGTCCTCGTGACCACCCGACCCAATATCAACCGTATAGGGCACGCCGGCTGCGTCCAAGTCGTCGGTGAGCTTCTTCATGTCCCAGCGCGCCCAGTCCTGGTCGCCGGCATCAAGCCAGATGCGCAACGTGCGCAGCGCGTCGGTTGAAGGCGCATAGTTCAACATGCTGAAGTTCGGCGGGATGCCCACCAGCTTGCTGAAGACCGACGGGCTATGACCACCGACGACGCTAAATAGGTCTGGATGGGCGAAGCCGATTTCGATCGCCCAGTAGCCGCCGCGCGAGATGCCGCCGATGGCGCGCCCCTCGCGGCTTGCCCACGTGCTGTAGTTGGCGTCAATGTAAGGCACCAACTCGTTCACCAGGAAGTCGTCATACGAGCCGCGGCCCGTGTTCGTCCATGAATACTTGCTGGCTTCGCCCGCTCGCATGTCCGCGCCGGGCATGACGATGATGAAGGGCGGCAGCACGCCCAGGCTCATCTGGATGTCGGCCACTTGCGGGACGCCGTTTCGCAGCCATCCGCCTTGCTCATAGGCCGTGCCGTGAATGAGGTAGAGGGTCGGATAGACGTGATGTTCCGGGTCGTAGCAAGGGGGGAGATACACGTGGACCACAATGGGCACCACGGTGACTTTGCTGGCCAGCACTTCTGTCACCAATTGGCCTGTGGGTTGTGCGCAGGCGGTGACGGGCGCGGGTTGTGGCCGGGCTATCGCGGCGGGCGCAGAGGCGAAGGGGCTGGCCGTCGTTGGTGTAGGGAGCGGCGTCGGCGATGCCTGGCGCGCTGATATTTCCCTTCGCGGGGATGCCGCTAGCCACTCACGGCGTGCGTTGGCCAGAGCAGGCATTGCCGGCCTCACCGGCGCCGCGATGGCCGAAGCGACGCGATGCGCCGGCGCAGCCGGCGTGACGTAGAACACCACCTGAATAGGCACAGCGGCGTTATTCCCAGCCGATGCATTGCGGATGTTCAAGGCATAGGCCAGGGTGAGCACAGCCACGGCGAAGAGGACGACCACAGCCAGCAAAGCGACCATGAGCAGCCTGGTCGGTTGCGGCGATTGGTCAAGCTTGTGATGGCTGATGATCGAGCGCCGCCGGGCAGGGCGCAGGGGCGTCTGAAAGCGCGAAAACGGGGAGGTGTCGTTCATCGCTCGATGCGGGTGCGAGGATTCCAAGTGTCATGCGGCGGGTTCGCCGGCTGCGCGTGCGCGCTTATCTTGCCAGCGTCGGGAGAGCGCACGGGCCTGGAACTCGGCGCGGAAGGAGCTGCGCACCAGCGGCCCGCTCTCCACCCACTTAAAGCCCATCTCGTAACCGATCCGGCGAAATTCGGCAAATTCCTGGGGCGTGTAGTAGCGCTCGACGGGCAGGTGCCGCTTGCTGGGCTGGAGATATTGGCCAAGCGTCAGGATGTCCACGTCAATCGCCCGCAGGTCGCGCATCACGTCCAGCACCTCTTCCGGCGTCTCGCCCAGCCCCAGCATGATGCCCGTCTTGGTGACGGCCTCTGGCTGGATGGCTTTGGCGTTGCTCAGGGTGGCCAGCGCCCATTCGTAGCGGTCTTGGGGCTGCACGCGCTTGAACAAGCGCGGGACGGTCTCGACGTTGTGGTTCAGGATGTCCGGCTCTTCGCGCATGACGATCTCCAGCGCGGCGCGGTTGCCCTTGAAGTCCGGGATGAGCACCTCGACCGTGCAATCGGGCTGTAGCCGGCGCACCGCGCGGATGGTCAGGGCGAAGATGGGCGCGCCGCCGTCGCGCCGCTCGTCGCGGTTGACGGAGGTGATCACCACGTGCTTGAGGTCCATCGCCTTGACCGCCTGGGCCACGCGCAGCGGCTCAGCCCAGTCCAGCGGCGCCGGCATGCCGGTTTTGACATCGCAAAAACCGCACGAGCGGGTGCACGTATCGCCCATGATGAGGAAGGTCGCCGTGCCGCGCCCCCAACACTCGGCGATGTTCGGGCAGTTGGCCTCCTCACAGATGGTGTGAAGCTGCTTGCTGCGCATCAAGCGCTTGAGCTGGTGGTAGGTCTCGCCCGAGGGTGCGCGCACTTTTAACCATTCTGGCTTGCGCTGGAGAGGTGGGCTTGCTGTGCTGGCTGGCGGATGCGCCAGCACGGCGACGTCGGCTATCGGTATCACGTCAGGTGCTGACATCTTGAAGTTTCAAAATTATAGTATAGAAGATGAAGAACGATCAACCCATTACATAACTTTCTAAGCTGATCTCAAAACGGGGTGCATGCCTGGTTCGGGGCGGGCGCGCTTTAGCGTAGAGCACCGAGGACCGTCAGTATCCCGGCTCCACCCTGTCATCCTGAGCGACGGCGCGGCAGGGGCGGTACACAAATTGCCCTTGCTCGCGCCCGACTGAAGCGCTGCGGGGCCGCCGGCGCCCTGCCTACCTTTGTGTCACCCTGAGCGCAGCGAAGGGTCTAACGCCGCAGTAGGCTGAAGCACTGCGAGGTCGCCAGTACTCTGCCTTACCCTTGTCATTCTGAGTGAATCGAAGAATCTAAACGTGCGCCGGGCTGAAGCGCTGCGGGGTTGCTGAGGCGAGGTGTTTGGTGGCTTCGCGGAGGGGCGTAGCACCGCTATGCCCCTACGATATGGCCGGGCGGGATTTCAGATGCTTCGCTGCGCTGGCACGACAGGCTGGCATGGTGAGCGAGCAACCCGCCCCCTAATACAATCCCGAAACGGTTAAGGCAGTCCTGCGAAGATCGCCGAGGGATGACGCGCCGTTGGTGTGCCTTTGCGCTGGGCGTGTTGCTGGGTGTGCCTCTGGCTGTGCGCTGGGTCACCAGGCCGGCCGGCCTGATCACGCCGGCTGCCTTTGCCCCGCTGCTCACCAGCCGGCTGCGCCTGAGCTATCGCCACCCAGAGGCGCTCGTGCGCTGGGCGGGCATTCGGCCTGGATGGCGTGTGCTGGATTTAGGATGCGGGAACGGCGCGTTCGCCCCAGCGCTCGCCCGGGTCGCCGGAGGGGTGGTCGCGCTGGACGTGCAACCGGCGATGACCGCGCGCCTGCGCCGGCGGTTGCCGCCAGCGGCGCGGTCGCGCGTCCACCCCTTGGTCGCTTCGGCGTTTCATCTGCCCTTTCCCGCGGCGGCCTTCGATGCCGTGGTGATGATCTCCATCTTGCCGATGCTCCGCGACGTTGGCCTGGCCTTGCGCGAGGCGCGGCGCGTGCTCAATCCGGATGGCCTGCTCATCGTCGGCGAGGATCTGCTCGAGCCGGAGTATGTGCGTTGGCCCACCATCGCGCGGTGGGCCGCGCAAGCCGGCTTCGTCTTGCGCGATCGATCGACAAATTTACTCAGCTACACCCTGTTGTTCGCACCAGTTGACCCTCAGGCATGACCTTAAACCCACCTACCGACCCTGCC
>DAOTYZ010000213.1:0-2100 GCA_034434555.1 Candidatus Roseilinea sp. | reverse complement strand
GGCGAGATGCGCGCCACCCAGCTCAGGCGATCCAGCGGCTGCGGGTTGAAGGTGTAGCGCGTGAGGTCAACCCCGCCGTATAGCGACATCATGCGGCAGGGATCGAGGAACGGAAAAGTCAGCGCCTGGGCACAGGTGTTCACCGCAAAGCGGTGTGGAAACTCATAGAACCGCTCGCGAATCATGGCATCTACTGCATCGATCGTGGAGCAGATGCTGATGATATGGCCGACCGGCGTTTTGAAGAACGGTGTCACGTAGTAGGCCAGCCAGTCATAGTTGATGCCGATGATCGCGTCGTACTGGTCCTGCACCCGCATGGCCAACTCCCACATCCGCTCCAGCACGCCATCCGGCTGGCAGATCACCGACTGGTCACGCTGCGCGGTGGTGGCGTAGATCGGCGGTCGCCCTTCGATTTGATAGACCAGCACCTCGGGTGAGGGCTGGACACTGCCCGCCGGCGCAGCGATAGCGACGCGATGTCCTCGGCGCGCCAGTATGGGCGTTAAGTTCATCAGGTTGGTCTCAACCCCGCCCCCCTCCCCCGAACCCAACGGCCCGACCGGGCTGGTGAGGAACAGCACGCGCCAACGCTTAGACATGAACGCGCAGTTTGCAAAAGCCGTGAATTAGTCAGCCAGGCCGCGCACGTCCTCGGCCACTGCCGGCGCAACGCCGAAGTCCTCGGGCTGTTTGTGAATCTCGCGCGATGTGACGAAGCTCTCCACCATGCTCTTGGTGTTCTCTACCCCCAGACGATTGAAAAGCAAGGCAAAGCGTTCCTGGAGCGCAGTGCGAACGCGGGCACGGTCGGCTTCCGGTAACGACCACAACGCCTGCTTGAACGGACCGGTGGCCTTTTTGCGCGTCTTGTGGAGAAACTGCTCGTCCGTGTCATCCGGCTTGCGCTCATCGGCGGCGTTCTTAAAGAGCCACTGGGTGATCTCGTCGTTCAGCGCTTTTGGCAGGTTGGCGTAGGCGATCTGCTGAAAAGCGGTGGCCAGGTGGACTTCTATCGCGCCAGCCTGGACAAACTTGCCGAACGCCTCCTCTGGCAACGTGCTGGCGCCATGTTGGACTGCGCCGCCCAAGCCATATTCCTCGCGCGCGACAGCAGAAAGCTCGCGCAGCGCGTCGAAATCTATGTTTACCTGCGCGATCGAGCCATCAGGCAACACCACGCCGCCGTGGGTTGTGCCGGTCTGCACCGAGATCTTGCTTATGCCCGGCTGGTGTTTAATTTGGCGGAGATAGCCGTTTACAAAGGCGCGCAGTTCGTGCACATCGCTGTTTTTGTGACCGATCTCGCCAATTTCACCGCCAAGCGAGACGATCACCCCTGCGGGCTGACGCTGTCGGATGTAGTCGCTGAACAGCGCGCATAGCTCGTAGTTGGCATGCTGCTGTTCGTCCAGCGTGGGCTTGCTGAGGTCAACGAGGGTCGAGGTGTCAATGTCAATGTTGTAAAAGCCGGCGGCCAGCGCCTCATCAATCAGCTTGCGCAGGGCCGTCAGCTCCGCATCGGCGTCGCTCTTGTACTTCTTGGCGTTTACTTGAAAGTGATCGCCTTGGATGAACAGCGGCCCGCGATAGCCTTCTTTGATCGCCGCCGCCAGCATAACGCTGACATACTCAGCCGGCCGCTGGTCGGTATAGCTCATCTCGCTGCGCGCGATCTCGAAGATGAAGGCCCCTACCCTCGCTTCCACGACGGCGCGCATCGCCGCGCGGGCTGTGTCGTAGGCCATCATGCGGATGTTCATCGCCGGCGTGGTGAAGTTGCGCTCCAGGGCATTCCGCCCGCGCGCAATGTACAGCTCGTGTATGGATGCCGGACGGATCCCCAGCGCCTGACCGATCTCCCAGATTAGCCAGCGCGCTGCCGCCTGTTGTTCGGGTGGACCAAAGACCGCCGCCCACACCAGCGCATCAATGCCGCTGGCGCGCAGCGCGCTCTCATCACGCACAGTGACTTCCAGCTCAGTCGTGGCCAATACTTCACTTGAACCAACCGGCGACTTCACGGCAACCACCTGAACAGCGTCACCGGTCATCCTGACAAGGTCTCGAATGGCGTTTGACATCACATGCTCCCCT
>DAOTYZ010000212.1:0-2424 GCA_034434555.1 Candidatus Roseilinea sp. | reverse complement strand
GCTGGCCCGCTGATGATGAGCGGGGTACGTGCCTCGTCGATCAACAGGTTGTCCACCTCGTCAATCACGGCGAAGTAGAGCAGCGGCTGGCCGTCTTCGTCCACCCGCTGGACGCAATCGGCCAGGTCGGTGACCATATTGTCGCGCAGGTAATCGAAGCCGAACTCGTTGTTGGTGCCGTAGGTGATGTCGCACTCGTAGGCTTGCTTGCGGCGGATCGGGCGCAGGTTGAGGAAGCGGTCATCGGTGGAAGGGTAGGTCGGGTCGAATTCGTAGGTGGCGTCGTCGGGGCGGCCGCCGCCGGCGGATTGGATGACGCCGGTGCGCAAGCCCAGAAAGTGATACACCCGCCCCATCCACTGCGCGTCGCGCTTGGCCAGATAGTCGTTTTGCGTCACCAGGTGCACGCCTTTACCGGTCAGCGCGTTCAGGTAGAGGGGGAGGGTGGCGACCAGGGTTTTGCCCTCGCCGGTGCGCATCTCGGCGATCTTGCCCTGGTGGAGGATTGCGCCGCCGATGAGCTGGACGTCGTAATGGCGCATATTATTGACGCGCCGTGAGGCTTCGCGCACGACGGCGAAGGCCTCTGGCATGAGCTGGTCAAGCGTCTCGCCGTCGGCCAGGCGCGCTTTGAACTCGTCGGTCTTGGCGCGCAATTCGGCGTCGGTGAGCTTCATCAAATCAGGTTCCAGCGCGTTGCAGCGGTCGACCAGCGGGCCGAGCCGGGCCAGCGCCTTGTCGCTTTCGCTGCCGATCAGTCGGGTCAGAAAGTTCTTGAGCATAGGTCAAAAGGGATCGTGCGGTGGAATGTCCCACGCACGGCTGTTCGATCATTATAGAAGCTGGTGATGAAGAGTGCGTTTACCGCGGGTCGCCGGCGCCCTGCCTCGCCCTGTCACCTTGCTTCACGCTTATTACCCTGTGAACGCCGCGAAGGGTCTAAAGTCGTGCTCGATTGAAGCGCGAGTTTGCTGAAGCCAGCATGGCTGATGCGGCTGCTCGGATGCTTCGCGCGGGGGTTAGCAGCGCTGTGCCCCTCCCGTGACGCCCCCTTTCATTCCACGCTTGTGGGGAATCAGAAGGGGGTGGCTTGGCGTGACTGGCTGTTGCGGCGAGCGAACCATCTGGTGCGTGAGCGCAGTTAGACGAAGCTTCGCATAGGCGCATGCGCATGTGGGTGAAGCCAGAAATACGCAGGCGAGCACCGATGGACGAACCACCAGGCACACCTAAGACAAAACGAGGGCGCGCCAGTTCGCTGGCGCGCCCCCTATAAATCAAGCACAAACCTCGAGGCTACGCTTCCTGAACCGCTTTGCGCAGCGCCTCCGCGCCGCTGGCGATGTCGAGCAGCTCGTTCGTGATCGCAGCTTGGCGCGCCTTGTTGTAACTCAAGGTGTAGGCCACTATCAAGTCCGAAGCATTGTCGGTCGCGTTGCGCATCGCGATCCGTTGGGCGGTGTAGAAGCTGGCGATGGATTCCAGGACGGCCTGATAGACCTGCAACTCGGTCAAGCGCGGCAACAAGGTGTTCAGGATCTCCGCTGGGTCCGGCTCAAACTCGTATGCCGGCCTTGGTCCCGTGCGCGCCACTCCCGATAGGAGTTCATCGGTCACCAGCGGGAGCAGGCGCTTGACCACCGGCCGTTGTTGGGTGGAGCTAGCAAACTCAGTATAGATCAGATACACCTCGTCAACTGCGCCGCCGAGGAAGTCATCTATGGCAGTTCGTGTGGCCGGCGTTGTGTCCAACAGGGTAGGGCGGGAGGGCATGCCGGAGAAGTCGGCGATGATCTGTCCGCCGCGCCGATAGATGAACTCACGCCCCTTCTTGCCGATCGTGATGTAGCGCACGGGTTTGCCGTAGTCGCGCCCAAAGTTGAACGCGGCGCGCGCGACGTTGCTGTTGAACGCGCCGGCCAGGCCGCGGTCGGCGGAGATGAGGATCACATCCGCGGCCTTGACCTCTGAGCGAAACGTCAATAGCGGATGACGAGTCTCGCCGCCGGCCAACGAGGCCACGCTGGCCAGCAATTCTCTGGCGCGCTGCGCGTAGGGCCGCGTCGCTTCTACCATTTGCTGGGCGCGCCGCACGCGGCTCGCTGCCACGCTCTCCAGCGCTTTGGTGATCTGGCGAACGTTGCGCACGCTGCGGATGCGGCGCTTGATCTCTCGCGGGGTTGCCATAGCGTTTCTTCTGCGTTGGGGTAAGCGCTGCTGTTAGTTAAAAGTCCTGTTGAACAACTCGATGGCCGTTCGCAGCTTGGCGATGTTCTCGTCGTTGATCCGCTTCTCGGTCATGATCCCGTTCACGATGTCCGGATAGCTCATCTCGATGTACTTGATGAACTCCTGCTCCCAGTCCTGAATGCGATTGACGGGGATCTTATCGAGATAACCATTCGTGCCGGCGAAGATGGCCAC
>DAOTYZ010000211.1:0-2896 GCA_034434555.1 Candidatus Roseilinea sp. | reverse complement strand
AGGGCGTGCCGATCCCCTCCAGCCTGGCCACCGTGCTGATCGAGCGGGTGATGGACGGCCTAACCATGCTGGGGTTTGTGCTGATCGGGCTATCGGCCACCCCGCTCCTGCAGGCTGACCCACGCGCCGGCCAGGCCTTGCTGCTGGCGGCCGGCGTGTTCGCCGCGACCAGCGGCGCTTTCCTCTGGCTGGCCTTTGTCCCTGGGCAGGTAAATCGGTTGGCGCATCGCGTGCTAGGACGCTGGCTGCCTTCGCGCCTGCGCGACCCGTTGCTCGGCATTGTGGAGCGCTTCGTCCAGGGCGCAGGGGGCCTGCGCAGCCGCGCCGGCCTGGCCAGAGCCATGCTCGCCACGCTGGTCGTTTGGCTGTTGGAGACGCTGAAATATGCCTGCGTGGCGCTGGCGTTTGACCTCTTTCTTCCGTTCAACGGGCTGATGCTGGTGAACGGCCTGTCGAACCTCTTCACCGTCATCCCCGGCGCGCCGGGTGCGGTGGGCACCTTCGACGCCGGCGGCATCCTGGGGATGCGGGCGCTGGGCGTGGCGGAATCGCTCTCGGCGGCTTACGTGTTGGTGCTCCACGTCACCCTCTGGTTGCCGGTCACCGCGCTCGGTTTGGTGCTCATGCTGCGCGAGGGCCTGCGCTGGTCGGACCTGCGTCGCGTCGAGGCGCTGCCGGCTGCGCCACAAACACCAGCAAAGTAAACAATCCCGAATCGCTGGGATAATCCTGAGCGCTTTATGCGAAAGCCCTTCGTCGCCCTGGTGGGCCGGCCAAACGTCGGCAAAAGCACGCTCTTCAATCGTCTGATCGGCGAGCGGCTGTCTGTGGTGGACGACCGCCCTGGCACCACGCGCGACCGCATCCAGTCACCGGTGGTCTGGGGCGGCCACGAGTTCATCTTGGTGGACACCGGCGGGATCGAGCCGCTGGAGGCGCTGCGACGCGAGGACGCACAGGCCCTGGCGACGGCGTCGGCGGACTTCGTGCGCGAAATCCGCGCCCAGGCCGAGATCGCCATCGCGGAGGCCGACGCCCTGATCTTCACGGTGGACGCCCAGGCCGGCTTAACCGCCGCCGATGAGGCAGTGGCCGACATCCTGCGCAAGCTCATCGGCCAGCGCCAACGCGAAGGAAAGGCCGCGCCGCCGGTGATCGTGGCCGCCAGCAAAGCCGATTCATACCACCTGCGCGAGGCCAGCACCGAGTTCTATAAGCTCGGACTGGGCGAGGTCTATCCGGTGAGCGGCCTGCACGGGATCGGCACGGGGGACTTGCTGGACGCAGTGGTGGCCATGCTCCCGCCCGCGCCGGTTGAGGAAGCGCCTGATGATTCGGTCAAGATCGCGATTGTTGGCCGGCCAAACGTCGGCAAATCCTCTCTCTTTAACGCCTTGCTCGGTGAGGAGCGCGTGATCGTCAGCCCGCTGCCGGGCACTACCCGCGACGCGGTGGATACAAGGATCGAGTTTCGCGAGCTGCGCGCGACGGAAGGAGATGCTGCGTCCACGCCGCAGCCGGAGGTCACCCCGATCACACTGATTGACACGGCCGGCATTCGCAAGCGCGGCAGCATCACGCCGGGCGTTGAGAAGTGGAGCGTCCTGCGCGCGTTTAAGGCCATCGAGCGCAGCGAGGTGGCGCTGCTGTTGCTGGACGCGGCTGAGGGCATTGTGGCCCAGGATGAACATATCGCCGGCTATGTCCTTGATGCCGACAAAGGCGCAGTGGTGGTGGTCAATAAATGGGATCTCATCGAGAGCGCCGAAAAGGTCAGCCGCCTGGCGCGCCCTGTCGAGGGGCTGGGGCTGCTCACGCCGGCCATGCAGGATTTCCTGAAGTTGGTTCAGGACCGGTTGAACTTTATGGCCTATGTGCCGGTGTTGTTCGTGAGCGCCCGCACGGGCTTCCGAACCGACCAGATTCTGCCCACCGCGCTGCGCGTGTATGAATCGCGTGCCATGCGCATCGCCACCAGCGACCTAATGCGCATCGTGCGCAGCGCGATGGAGGCGCACGTGCCCACGCACGCCGGCCGACGGCTAAAAATCTTTATGGCCTCGCAAACTGGGGTAAATCCGCCGACCTTCGTCTTCCACGTCAACGACGAGTCGCTGGTGCACTTCTCTTATCGCCGCTTCCTGGAGAACCGTATCCGCGACGAGTTCACCTTCCTCGGCACGCCGATCCGCCTGATCTTTCGCGGCCGGGAGCCGCGCAAGCCTGCTCACTCGTAGCGCAGCGCTTCTATGGGGTTGAGCTTGGCGGCGCGCCAGGCCGGATAGACGCCGAACACGATGCCGACGAAGACCGAGAAGCCGGTGGCCAGCGCGATTGCGTCGGCGGTGACGACCGCGGTGAATTGCCCTTGCGAGAACAGGGCGACCAGGTTAGCCAGCGCGACGCCTAGGATGATCCCGACCAAGCCGCCAAGCACAGAGAGCAGCACCGACTCGATCAGAAATTGGCTGAGGATGACCCGCCGACGAGCACCGATCGCCTTGCGCAATCCGATCTCGCGGGTGCGCTCGGTCACGCTCACCAGCATGATGTTCATGATGCCAATGCCGCCGACGAACAGCGAGATGCCGGCGATGGCCGCCAGGAAGACCGTGATCGCGCCGGTCACCGCGCCGATCGTGTTGAGCAGGTCGCGCTGACTGGAGATCGAGAAGTCATCCTCATCTTGGAATGCGATGCTGTGGCGCTCACGCAGCAGTTCGGTCGCCTGCTGGATGACGGCGTCAATCCGCGATTGGTCAATCGCTTGGATAATGATGATGCCGACCAGAGTCTCGCCCTTGGCGTTGCGCTGCGGGAAGAGGCGCTCACGGAAGGTGGTGAAGGGCATGACGATCACGTCGTCGTCGCTGCCCTCCGCGCCGCCGGCGCGCTG
>DAOTYZ010000210.1:0-5978 GCA_034434555.1 Candidatus Roseilinea sp. | reverse complement strand
GTGGCGACCTCCAGCGGTACAAGGCCGAGTTGGCCGCCATGCAACCCCACCATTTGGCCGATGCCGCTGCCGTCGAGCAACGACTCGACGGCGCGCACGCCCATCCGCGTGGCCAGCAGCCGGTCGAAGGCGGTGGGTGTGCCGCCGCGCTGCACGTGGCCCAGCACGACCTCGCGGATGTCAAATCCATCGTCGGTGTGGTTATCAGCGAGGTACTGTTGCAGGGCGCGCAGGCCGGGCTTCCAGCCTTCGGCCACGATGATGATGCAGTGCGCTTTGCCGATGTGATGGGCCTCGATGATGCGGGCGGCGACGTCGTCGGGGTGCGCCGGCTGTTCGGGAATCAGCACCATCTCCGCGCCGGTGATAATGCCGCTGGCGAGCGCGAGGTAGCCGCAGTGCCGGCCCATGACTTCCACCAGAAAAGCGCGGCGATGAGAAGAGGCGGTGTCCTTGATGCGCCCGACCGCCTCGGCGATGGTGTTCAGCGCGGTATCCACGCCGATGGCGATGTCGGTGCCGTACTGGTCGTTGTCTATGGTCTTGGGCACGCCCACCAGCGGCACGCCGAGCTTGAACAGCTCATAGGCGCCGGCCAGCGTGCCGTTGCCGCCGATCACCACCAGGCCCTCGACGCCGGCGCGCTCCAACTGCGCCTTGGCTTGGCGTCGGCCCGCGTCGGTCATGAAGCGGTCGCTGCGCGAGGTGCCCAGCATCGTGCCGCCCTGGCGCAGGATGCCGGCGACCGATCGAGAGGTCAGCTCGATGAAGTCGCCCTCGATCAAGCCCTCGTAGCCGCGCTGGACGCCCAGCACCTGCGTGCCGTAGGCCAGCGCGGTGCGGGTTACTGCGCGGATGGCGGCGTTCAAGCCCGGCACGTCGCCGCCGGAGGTGATCACTGCGATGCGCTTCATCGCGGCCAAGTGTAGCGCAGGGTAGGCAATACTGTGTTAAAGAGAGCGTGCGCTAATTTCGCAGACATAGAGGGGTTAGGGGACGGCAATGCCTTCCCTCACTCAGAGTTCTGCCCTATCTTTGAATGCACTCTGTGAAGTGCGCTAAACCGGCCTATCAATTCCTGCTGCTCTCTTCAGCGATGGCCATCGGCACGAAGGCGCGCGGAGGCAGCAAGTGGCGCAGCGCGGCGTGCGCGTTCACGATGCCCGCGCCACAGGTTGTCGAGCCGCTGCAACTGTGGCCTGGGCCAAAGGGCTTGGCCGTGAGTTTAAGGATGGTCTCCGTCTGCGTGAAGTTCAGCGTGGGATTGATGGCCAACATGAGCGAGACCACGCCGGCGACGTGCGGCGCAGCCATGCTGGTGCCCTGTTTATATGCATAGCTATCCGAGGCGGGCCCTTGAGTCCCTGTATTGGCGGTGGATAGCACCCCGCCGGCTGAATCACCGCCTGGCGCGCTGATATCCACGACGCTGCCGTAGTTGCTATACCGGGCGCGTACGCCGCTGCGATTGGTCGCCCCTACCGTGATGACGCCGTTGCAGTTTGCAGGTGTGAATTCAGCAGCGTTCGAACTGCTGTTCCCCGCCGCGACGACCACGATGCCACCAGCGGCATTCACTGCGTTAATGGCTGACTGAAATGTAGCAGGGCAGGTTTGGCTATTCCCACCCAGGCTTAGGTTAAGTACTTTGGCGGGATTTGGATTGTTCGGCACGCCAGGCACTGAAAGGCCAGCAGCCCAGCGCATCCCGTCCGCAATGTCCGACGTCGCCCCACCGCACTTGCCGAGGACGCGCACCGAGAGCAGTTTGGCCCCCCAGTTCACGCCGGCCACCCCTTGGCTGTTATTGGTGACCGCGCCAATTGTGCCGGCTACGTGCGTGCCGTGCCAGCTGCTGTTGCGCACCGGGCAGCCAGCAAAATAGCCGCTCGAACTCTCAGCATAGGTAATCCAATCGCCGGGGTCTTGTGGATCGGCGTCGCGCCCGTTTCCGTCGTTAGCGACGAGTGGGTTCGAGATAAAGTCGTATCCGCCGACGATGCGGCTGGCCAGGTCAACATGGGGGCGATGGCCGGTGTCAATCACAGCCACGACGATGTTGGGATTGCCGGTGCTGATGTCCCAGGCCTGCGGCAGGTTGATCCCGTAGGCCTCGTAATAGTGCCATTGGTTGCTATATTCTGGGTCGTTCGGGACGAGCAGTGGCTGCATGATGTAGTCTGGCTCGGCGTATTCCACCTCGGGCAGCGCGCTGAGCCGAGCCGCGATGCGCTCAACCTCGGCGACGGGCATGCGGGCCGGCAGGCGCAGCACGTGGGCATCGCCGGACATCGAGCGAAAGTAGGTCAGCGCAACGCCGGCCTGGGCGCTTAGGCGCGCCATCTGGGCCGCCTCAGCAGCCTGGGCGATTATGGTCACTTGATCATCATGATATTTAATGATGATTTGATCTACGGGCGCATCTTGTGTGGACTGGGCTTGGAGGATCGGACTTTGCGAGGGTAATAAAAGGATAAAGATAATAAATAATCTTATGATGCTCGCTTTTGCTTTCATAATCTGATTTAGAGGAGATCGTTTAACTACTCTAGTTTCGCACGTGTTTATCAGGCCCTCGCCATGAGCAAGCCAGTCAACGGGCGAAGCCAGGCAAAATTATAGTGCATGAGGAAGATTTACGCTACTCTTGGTTTGATGATGTGCCTCGCGGCTGCGTGTGCCGGCGAGCACTCGTCATCACTTCCATCTCCAACTATCTATCCAACTTACTCAAAAGACATGCTGCCGGCTACGCCGACCCCTGGTTGGCCTGTTCCGAGCGGCACGCCTACGCTCGATCCACCACGGGCCGTCGCGTCCCTTGGCGTTATTACTACGACGTATGTTGTGCGGCGCGGGGACACGTTGAGCGGCATTGCCTATGCCACCGGCACGACCCCCGAAGAGCTTCAGCAGGTCAACAACTTACGTAACCCCGACGCGCTCAGGGTCGGGCAGACGCTGCTTATTCGCCGGCAGGTCGTCGGGCGCACGCCGGCCCTCAAGTTGATCCCCGATAGCGAACTGGTCAACGGGCCAACGGCGGTTGCGTTCGACGCGGCGCCTTTCGTGAGCCAGCAGGATGGCTACCTCAACCGCTATAGCGAGGTCATCTCCAGCAAGCGGTTCACCGGTGCTCAGATCGTCCAGCGGGTGGCCGAGCAGTTCAGCGTGCATCCGCGCCTCTTGCTGGCTGCCCTGGAGCACGTCGGCGGATGGGTCACGCAGCATGCCCCAACCGATGAACAGCAGCGTTCTCCGCTGGGTTACAAGGGGATGGACCGGCCCAGCCTTTACCTTCAGTTGAGCTGGGCCGCTGCGCGGTTGAACGAGGGCTACTACGGCTGGCGGCTGGCGACGCGAGGCTATGTGCGGCTAAACGATGGGAACTACTTGGCAATCGCCGAGGGCGTGAACGCCGGCACAGCCGGCCTGCACAACTATCTGGCTGCCATCAGCACGGCTGCGGACTGGCCGGCCATCGCCGAGGCCGACGGCGTGCGCGCCTTCATGCGCACCTACCGGCGGCTCTTCGGCGACCCTTGGCGATATGAGTTCGGCCCGCTCGTGCCGAGCGGACTTGAGCAGCCGCCGTTGGCGCTGCCCTGGCGGAAGGGCGAGCTATGGTATTTCACCGGCGGCCCGCACAGCGCTTGGGGGAGTGGCACCCCCTGGGGCGCGCTCGACTTCGCGCCAGCCAGCGTGGCCGGCTGCACCCCGCTGCGTGATTGGGTGACCGCAGTCGCGGATGGCGTCGTCGCCCGCAGCGCCGATGGCGAGGTCGTCCTGTCGCTTGACCCCAGCGGGGATGAGCGCGTCGGCTGGAGCGTGCTCTATTTGCACATCGCCAGCCACAATCGCCTGCCGGCTGGTGCGCGCGTTAAAGCCGGCGATCTGATCGGTCATCCCTCGTGCGAGGGTGGCTTCGCGGTCGCTGCGCATCTACACCTGGCCCGCAAATACAACGGCGAATGGCTCAACGCCCAGGGCAACCCGCCGTTCGTGCTGGAAGGCTGGATGGCCATCGAGGGCAAGCGGGAATATGACGGCGCGCTGGTGAAGGGCGACCAGCGCCGTGAGGCGTGTGAGTGTAAGCAGCCGAACCATAACGGGATCACCCGCTAACGCCGAACCAGGCTGAGCGCCTGCAAGAGCGTTTGGCGCGCTTCGTGCGAGTTGGTCGCCAACACGCCTCGCCGTGGCAAGCCGCGCTCATCCTCAAAGTGCAGGCGCATGGCGGGCAGGCCGCCGTAGCGCGTGGCTGCCTCGAAGAGATGCGCGCGCCGCAGCCGGCGCACGGTCACTGCCCAACCGTTGGGCGATTCAAAGCGGGCTTCGTGGGGCAGCAGGGCGAGCTGGACCGGCCTACCGCGCACGACGTATTCGCTAAAGGGGCGACCCAGCGAACCAAACCACAACAGGGTGGGCGCGTCCCGCGTGTGGCCAACAGGCCAAGGCAAGGGGAGGGCGTAGTCCAGCCGTGCTGCCAACCAGGCCAGCCCGGCAAGGGTGAGGAGGGCTGCCAGCAGCACACGGCTGAGCCAAGCCACTCCTTGTGCCAACAGCACCTCTGTCGGCCATCCGACGTGCAAATACAACGCAGGCGGCTGGTCGCCTTGACCCAGCACGACTTGCCCAACCAGGCTGACATGTTCGGCGGAGATGGTCTCATCGCCTGACAAATTGGCACCACGCACCCAGACGACCTGACTCTTGTCCTCGGAGATCAGCGGCGCGTAGCCTTGTTCAGTGAAGTGAGCTTCCCTCAGTTGGTATCTCGTGCGGTAAGCGTCCGCGGTGACTAAGAAGCCACTGACGCGCACGAAGCTGCCGGCCTTGGCCGAGGAAAGCTCACTGATGGTTACCTCGGCGATGAGCTGCTGCTCCAAGGCGTCGGGGCGGATAAAGAGCAGGCCGCTTATGGATAGCAGCACGAGGGCAGCGAGCAGACGACGTGTGGGGGTGTTGTGATTAAGGCTGTAGCAGGCTGTGGCCGTCCCGTCGAGCAGGCGGGTCAAGAGGCTATCAGCAGCCACGCCGGCGAATATACAACAGCGCAATTAACAGGGGTGCATTCACGGTTGGGAGCAAGGCTGATCTCACGCGAAGGCGCGGAGGACGCAAAGAATTTGAAAGCACAGCATCCTCTCACAGGCGCACAAAGTACAATTCCAGAACTGGCAGGTGGAAAGTGCATACCTTCAACCGAATCTTCGTCCTCGTCATGTTGAGCCTGCTGCTGGTGCTGGGCGCGTTTGTGCTGATTGCGCCGGCTGCCTGGCTGAGCCTGATGCGGTCAATTGCCGACTGGTTTCGCGGCACCGTCTTCGTCGCCTATTCGGACACCGGTCGCGTGCTGGCGCGCGTGCTCATGGCCGTTGTGTGGGCGGCGTTGATCGGCTCCTTGATCTGGCTAGAGCTGCGCCAGGGCAGCTCGCGCGACATCGAGATCGTCCATCACGCCGGCGAGAGCACCATCCGCATCAGCACCGAAGACGTGCGCGAGCGCGTCAAGTCCCAGGTGGATGCTATTCCTGGCGTACTTGGCTCGAAAGTGCACGTGATCGGCCGTGACCGCGCCGTGGAGCTGAAGCTAGGCGTGACGGTGACGAAGGACCTGGACCTGGTGGCCAAAGCCGAGGAGGTGGCACTGGTCGCGCGCCAAGTGGCCCAAGATCAGCTTGGGTTGCGGCTGGCAGGTAAGCCGCAGGTGTCAATCCGGGCCAAGGCCGGCAGCTCCCCGATTGCGCCTGCCCCCGCCCGACCGGCGGCGACGCCCGTCGTTGAGCCTGCATCCTCGCCGGCGCCATCATTCGCCGATCAACCCGTAGTCTCAACCGAGCAACCCACTGCCGGCGACGAACGCCCTGCGTGAGTCCGCGATGGACGATTCGCCCGTGCTGACCAACGACGCGCCTCCCGCGCTCTCGCTGGCCGCTCAAGTGGAAGCGCTGCTGTTTGCGTCGGGCGAGCCGGCG
>DAOTYZ010000209.1:0-4019 GCA_034434555.1 Candidatus Roseilinea sp. | reverse complement strand
GTCTGCTTTTAAGCGCGTGGAGGACATCTGGTATTAAGGATGCCAGCTCGCCGGCCAGCAGGCCGGCATCGCCATGTACGGTTCGCCATTGCTCGCCGGCTGCCCCGTGAAGGTAAGCGCCGCAGAGGGCCGCGTCGAAGGGCGCAAGGCCCTGCGCCATCAGGCCGGCGACGCAGCCGGCCAGCACGTCGCCGCTGCCGGCTGTGGCCAATGCCGGGTTAGCAAACGGCAGCACGACGGCGCGGCGGTCTGGCGCAGCGATCACCGTGTGCGCGCCTTTCAGCACCACCACGTGCCCCCACTGTTCAGCACAGCGCAACGCGCAGCCGATGCGGTCGCCTTGAATGTCGGAGGTGCTATGTCGCGCCAAGCGGGCCATCTCGCCAGGGTGCGGGGTGAGCACCGTCTGGGCCGGCAGGCGTGCCCACCAGTCCGGCAGTTGGGCCAGCAAGTTGAGCGCATCGGCATCGCACACCAGGCCACGCAGTCTATTGATCTCGGCCCGGAGCGAGGCTAGGAGCGCGTCGAGAAACACGGCTGTTTCGGTTGCTTGACCGAGGCCAGGGCCGAGCAAGAGCACGCCTTCGCTCGCCCTCGCGGCGATCCACTGCACAATCGGCGGTTGGCTGGTTGGACCCAAGTAGGCGTCAGCATCGGGCAAAGGGACGAAGATCGCTTCTGGGCAAGCCACCGCTGCGCTGGGCTGGACGAATCCGGGCACGGCGAGGGCGACCAAGCCGGCGCCGGCGCGATAGGCCGCGCGCGCGGCCAGCGCCGGTGCGCCCATGTACTCCCGGCATCCGCCCACTATCAGGACGTGGCCAAACGTTCCCTTATGGGCATCGCGCTGCCGCGCCGGCAGGCGTTCGCGCACGAGCGCCTCGTCGGCGAGCTGCACTTCAGGGAATGCGCTATCGGCTCGCCAGCCGGCCACTGCGTCCGGTTGGATGCCGATGGAAGCCACGGCCAGCTCGCCGCAGGCCTGGGCTGCCGGGAAACAGTAGTGGCCGCGCTTGGGGGCGTGAAACGCGATTGTTAGATCCGCCGGCACCGCAGCAGGATCTAATTCGCCGGTGTCGTAGTTCATACCGGTGACCCCATCCAGGGCGATTAGCTTGCATGGTGGCAGGTTAGTGGCGCGCCGTCGCTGGCTCACCTCGCGCAGAATGGCGCGCAAGTCGCCCTCAATTGGGCGAGAGACGCCCGTGCCCAAGAGCGCATCCACGATCACGTTGGCATGGGTGATCATTTGATGCAACACGCGCAGGCGCATGTCGTTCTGTGCATCGGCGATGAATATGCCTGCCTCACGCGCAGCAGCATACACTGGATCATCCTCTGGGCGGGGCTTGAGCAGGTAACACTGCACGGTCAGGCCGGCGCCGGCCAGCACTGTTGCGCAGACCAAGCCATCGCCGCCATTATTGCCCGGACCAACCAGGACCAAGATGCGCGGACGCTGGACGCCCCAGGCTTCGAGGCGTTGGCGAATGATCTGGGCTGCGCCTTGGCCGGCGTTCTTCATCATCTGGGCGTAGCTCAGCCCGCGCGCATCCGCGGTGCGCTCCAGCGCGCGCATCTCGGCAACCGAGAAGATCTCCATCAGGCGAGGAGCGACAGGGCTTCTTGCACCACGCGCTCGACGGTGAAGCCGAAATGTTTATAGAGGTCTTTGTAGGGCGCGGAGGCGCCGAAGCGGTTGTCGAGCGCCACGAAGCGCGTGATCGGGCCGGTATAGCGCTCCCAGCCCTGCGAGACGCCGGCTTCGATCACCACTTTTGGTAAGTCAAACGGCAGGATTGCCTGGCGGTATTCCTGGCTTTGCCGGTCGAACAGCTCCCAGGAGGGGAAGGAGATCACCCGCGCGCGAACGCCCTGATCGGCCAAGGCGCGGGCGGCATCCAGCGCCAAGCTGACCTCCGAGCCGCTGGCCACCAGCAGCACCTGCGGGTCGTCTACGTCGTGGATGATGTATGCGCCGTGCGCAAAGCCCTCGCGCTTAGGGAGGATGGGCAGCGCCTGGCGCGAGAGCAGCAGAGCGACCGGTCCCTCCTTCCACTCAATGGCGACTTTCCAGGCCTCGACGACCTCGTTGGCATCGGCCGGCCGCAAGGTCAACAGATTAGGCATGGCGCGCAGGCTGGCCAGGTGCTCCACGGGCTGGTGGGTGGGGCCGTCTTCGCCCAGGCCGATGCTGTCGTGGGTGAACACAAAGATGCTATGGGCGTGGCTGAGCGCTGCCAGGCGAATGGCCGGCCGCATGAAGTCGCTGAAGCAGAGGAAGGTGCCGCCGTATGGGATGACCCCACCGTGCAACGCCATGCCGTTCATGATGCCGGCCATGGCGTGCTCACGCACGCCATAACGAATGTAACGCCCGCTGAAGTCGCCGCGCCGAAGCGAGTCAGCCCCCTTGGGCATCGTGTTGTTCGATGGCGTGAGGTCGGCGGAGCCACCCAGCAGATTGGGGAGTCTCGCTGCCAACACATCTATCACGGCGCCGCTGGCCGCGCGGGTTGCCAGTGGCTTGCCGGCTGGATCAAAGGTGGGCAGGTCGTCCGCCCAGCCGCTCGGCAAACGCCCCTCGATGGCGTCCATCAGCTCTTGGGCGCAGCCGGGATGGGCGCGCCGGTAGGCTTCGAACTCCTCCTGCCAGGCGACTTCAGCGGCTGCCGCGCGCGCTCCAATCGCCCGCCAGGCGCGCAACACGTCATCGGGGATGTAGAAGGTCTTGTCCGGGTCTGCGCCGTAGGCGATCTTGGCTGCGCGCACCTCGTCCCAGCCGGGCGCATCGCTATGCGCCTCGCGCGTGCCCTGGCGATGGGGCATGCCCTTGCCGATGATGCTCTTGCAGATGATCAGGACGGGCTTATCGGTCACCGCATGGGCTTCGTGGATCGCCGACTCCACCTCTGCCATGTTGTGCGCATCAATGGTAATGGTGTGCCAACCATAGGCCGCGAAGCGCTTCGGCACGTCGTCGCTATAAGCCAGCGCGGTTGGGCCGTCAATGGTGATGCCGTTGTCGTCGTAGAACCACACCAGCTTGCCGAGGCCCAGATGGCCGGCCAGCGACGCCGCCTCATGGCTGACGCCTTCCATTAAATCGCCGTCGCTGACGATGGCATAGGTGTAGTGATTGACGACGTTGAAACCATCGCGGTTATAGCGAGCGGCCAACCATGCCTCGGCGATGGCCATGCCGACGCTGTTGGCCGTACCGCTGCCCAGCGGGCCGGTGGTGACCTCGATGCCGGGTGTGAGGTGGTTCTCCGGATGGCCGGGCGTGAGGCTGCCGAGCTGTCGGAAGCGCTTGAGTTCATCAAGCGTCATCTCCGGGTAGCCGGTGAGATGCAGGATGGCGTAGGGGAGCATCGAGCCGTGACCGGCGGAGACGATCAATCGATCGCGGTTGAACCAGCGCGGGTTGCGCGGGTTGAAACGCATGAATTTGGCATACAACACGTAGGCCACGTCGGCCATGCCGAGCGGCATGCCAGGATGGCCAGAGTTGGCGGTCTGCACGGCGTCGAGGGTGAGGGTGCGGATGACGTTGGCGCAGGCTTGGTCGAGGGAAGTGTAGTTGCTCATGATTGCTTACTGGTGCGCGCTGGCTGGTAGCGCACGGGTCATTTTGTCAAGACATGCGGATTATAAGCAGCGCGCCATGCGAGGAGGTGCACGGGGAGCGCTCAACTTTGGGATGATTTGGCTCACCGAGATGAGCGGTGCAGAGAGCGCAGAGGATATGTAAAATCTCTGTGTCCTTCGCGCCTCTGCGGTGCGCGTTTCTTACATCACCTTCAAGTGGCGCACTCCCGGTACCTCGATGCAAAATTCGCTGGGGATAGTATTGGTGAACGCGCTCGGGCCACTCCAGGTGCGTTCACAGTTGGAGGCAAGGCCGATCTCACGCGGAGACGCGCAGAAGGCGATGATTTTTGAAGGCACAGCATCCTTGATCGCTGCCCAGAAGGCGCGCTGTGTTGCCCCCATTGGTGAACGCGCCCAGATGCACC
>DAOTYZ010000208.1:0-8398 GCA_034434555.1 Candidatus Roseilinea sp. | reverse complement strand
GACGCCGATAAGCTCGCGCTCCGCAAGGTCTATCTGATAGTTTTGCAGCGCTTGAACGCCGCGAAAGGACTTGCTCAGGCCTCGAACGTGTAGAAGAGGCGAACTCAACATCGCTAGGCAGGCGTGCTGCGCTGGGCACGGCGCAAATCAGCAAAGTTATCTCGTAAGTGCATCGCTGCTCGCACGACCATCGCGCCTATTGTGCTGGTTGGATTTACCGCTGCACTGGTCGGCAGACAGCTCCCGTCCATAATGAATAGGTTGGGAACCTTCCAGGTTTGATGCCATGGGTTACACACCGACGTTTCAGGGTCGCTGCCAATTCGGCATGTGCCCAATAGGTGCCAAGCTGGAGGTTTATATCCTTGCCCTTCTGACTCAAAGCGGTTGACTTTCACGTCAAACGCACCTGACATCCCGCAGCTACTGTCGCTTTCGCTGACTGGCAGATTTGTAGTTTGTTGGCAGCTTCGCATTTGCTGAGCTGCCCTCAAACACCTCATAAGGCGAGTCAGTGGGCCACTGCGGCCAGAGCGGCACAAACATAATGCCACCTACAACGACTAGCCGCACTGTCTCATCACCCGTGTTCCACACGCGGTGAATGGAGTTGGGCCGATTAAAGATGGCACATCCCGCAGAGAATTTGTAACGCTTTCCCTCGCTTTCAAGCTCGCCGGAGCCCTGAATCACGTAATACACCTCTTCGCAGTTGTGGCGATGCAGCGGTGAGTGATGACCAGGGTCAATCTCAACCACGCCTAGGCATAAGGTCTTCGCGTCGAAGCCCGTTTCGGGATAAAAGAGTTTCAGATCGCGCACGCCCCCGCCGGCTTGTTGCATAGGTGCACCTTCCAGAACCTCCCTTGGCCGTATGACAACTCTGTTCTGCTTGGTCATAGCCCACTGTTTTATATGATTCTGGCGCAAACGCAAGCATTGCTAGATGCCCAGACGCAGACCAATCCTTGGGCACGCGCGCGTGTCTCGCTTAAATAACGTGAGTTCGGATTTTAGGGCGCATACGCTTGGCGTGACCAGCATGAAGCGTACAAAAGGGACGCCAGCATTCTGCCCACCCTGTCATTCTGAGTGACAGCGTCGCAGGGGCGGTTTGCGAATCACCCCTGCGCGCGCCCGACTTGCGGTCTGGCGCGGCCTTGGTCAACGCGGCCGCTTAGATGCTTCGCTCAGCATGACAGTAGGGTTGGGTATGAGTGACTTCACGGGGCTTCGGTCGGGCGAGACTTTAGGTGCCTCGCGTTACGCCCCTGGCATGACAGACTGATATGACGAGCTGAACGATAAACGCTCCTGTGTAAATCCGAACTCACGCTAACTTATAATACTCGCCACAATGCGCGTTGCCATTGGTGCCGATCACGCCGGCTTTGCCCTCAAAGCCAGACTCGCCGACTGGCTAAGGCAAACAGGCCATGAGGTCTTGGACCTCGGCACATTTGATGAAGAACGCACCGATTACCCAGACTTCGCCCATGCCGTCGGCGACGCACTCCAGCGCAAATTGGCTGATAGAGGCATCTTGCTCTGCGGCAGCGGGGTGGGCATGTGCATCGCTGCCAACAAGATGCAGGGGATTCGCGCCAGCGTCTGTCACGACACCTACTCCGCACATCAGGGTGTTGAGCACGACGACATGAACGTGCTGGTGCTCGGTGCGCGCGTGGTGGGCGTGGCGCTGGCAGAAGAGATCGTGAAAGCCTTTTTGGACGCGCGCTTCAATGGCGAGGCGCGCTACATTGCGCGCTTGAGGAAGATCGAGCGCCTAGAGAACGAGCAGAGCAATTCCTATGACGAACGCAAACGGTAATCCTAACTTGGCCGTGCGTCAATGCGGCCAGAGCTTTTGGTACGACAACATCCAGCGCAGCATCCTAACCTCTGGTGAATTGCGGACGCTGATAGACGAATATGGTGTGCTGGGTTTGACCTCCAACCCGGCCATCTTTGAGAAAGCCATTACCTCTGGCGCCGACTACGACGACGACATCATCGCGCTAGCTCAGCGCGGGCTGGACGCCCAGGCGATTTACGAGGCGCTGGCGATCGCCGATATTCAGTCGGCAGCCGACCTGCTGGAGCCGATCTACGAACAGACAAACGGTTTGGATGGCTACGTCAGCCTAGAGGTTTCGCCGCTGCTGGCGCACGACTACGAGGGCACAGTCCAGGAGGCGCGCCGGCTCTACAAGGCAGTGGGGCGCAAGAATCTTATGGTGAAAGTGCCGGCTACGCCTGCCGGCATCCCGGCCATTCAGACCTTGATTGCAGAAGGGATCAACATCAACGTCACCTTGATCTTCTCGCTGGAAGGCTACGAAGCCGTGGCGCGCGCCTACATCGCCGGCCTTAAGCAGCGCGCGGACCAAGGACTGCCTCTGGATGTCGCCTCGGTGGCCTCGTTCTTCGTCAGCCGCGTGGACACGCTGGTGGATAAGTTGCTGGATGAGAAGATCGCCGCGACGCCAGCGGAGGATACCGCGCGGCGCGCCTATCTGCAATCGCTCAAAGGCAAGGCCGCGATCGCCAACGCCAAGCTGGCCTACGCGATCTTCGAGCGCGTCTTCGCTGAGCCGGAGTTTAGCGAATTGGCCGCGCGCGGCGCACGGACGCAGCGCTTGCTCTGGGCCAGCACCAGCACCAAAAACCCAGCCTATAAGGACACCTATTACGTCGAAGCACTGATCGGCGAGCAGACGGTGAACACCTTGCCGCCGGCTACGCTCAAAGCGTTCCGCGAACACGGCATCGTCGCGCCGACGCTGCGCCAGGGACTTGACGAAGCCCGCCAGACGATCGCCGCGCTGGAGGCCGAGGGCATCTCGATGGCCGAGGTCTGGCAAAAGCTCCAAGATGACGGCGTGAAGCTGTTCGCCGACGCCTTTGAGTCCCTCCTAAAGGGCATTGAGCACAAACGCACGGCTGTCATCGCCCGTGGTCAGGCCTCAGGAGTTGATTCGGTGCTGGGCTACGTCGAGGAGCTGGTCAAGATGAAGGCTGCCAGCCGCGTCTGGCAGCGCGATGCCTCGCTCTGGTCAACCGCGCCGGAGCACATCAAAGTCATCGCCAACCGGCTGGGTTGGCTCTCCGCCGTGGACGTGATGAAAGGCAAGCTCGCTGAGCTGAGCGAGTTTCGCGCCCGCGCGCTGGAGATGGGTCTGACCGAGGCAGTGGTGCTCGGCATGGGCGGCAGCTCACTGGCGCCCGACGTGATGCGCGCTGTGTTCCCGACCGAGGGATCAGCGTTGCGCGTACACGTCCTGGACACCACCGACCCGACGACCGTGCTGGCTTTGGAGCGCCAGTTGGACCTGAAGAAGACGCTCTTCATCGTCGCCAGCAAGTCCGGCACCACGCTGGAGGTGAGCGCGTTCTATAAATATTTCCGTGTCAAGCTCGACGAGTTGGTTGGCGAACACGCGGGCCGGCACTTCGTCGCCATCACCGACGAGGGCACGCCGCTACAGCGCCTGGCCGCCGAAGAGCGCTTCGGCGCGGTGTTCATTAACCCCTCTGACATCGGCGGGCGCTACTCCGCGCTGTCTTACTTTGGCCTCCTGCCGGCAGCCTTACAGGGCATTGATGTCGCCGAGCTGCTCGAGCGCGCCGCCCAGATGGCGAGCTGGTGCAAGGCCGACAGCGCCGCAAACCCCGGCTTGTATTTGGGCGCTTTGATGGGCGGCCTGGCCTTGAATGGGCGCGACAAGGTGACCTTCCTGATCTCGCCACCCATCGCACCGTTCGGCTATTGGGTTGAGCAACTGATCGCCGAAAGCACGGGCAAACAGGAGCGCGGCATCGTGCCGGTGGAGGGCGACGTGGGGATCGAGGACGCCTCAACTGGTGATCAAAGCGCCGCTGCGTTGAGCAAGGATCGGTTCTTTGTCTATCTAAAGCTGGCCGGCGATACGACGTTTGACGCGCTGATGAATGCGCTTGCTGCCGAGGGTGCACCCACCCTCACCCTCTCGCTGCAGGACGCCTACGACTTGGGCGCTGAGTTCTTCCGCTGGGAGTTCGCAACGGCCATCGCCGGCGCCGTGATCGGCGTCAACCCCTTTGATGAGCCGAACGTCACCGAGAGCAAGAACAACACGCGCCGCCTGCTGGAGGAGTTCGAGCAAACCGGCGCCTTTAGCAGCGAACAAAGCAGCCGCTCCACTCACAGCCAGGTGAATAAGTTCCTGCGCCAGGCGCAGCCCGGCGACTACATCGCCATCCAGGCTTACCTGCCGTATGGCGATGCGGTGGCCCAACGGCTGCGTCAACTTCGCATGGTGATCCGCGAGAAATACGGCGTGCCGGTCACGGTGGGCTATGGCCCGCGCTTCTTGCACAGCACCGGGCAGTTGCACAAGGGCGGGGAGAACAACGTCGTGGCGCTTCAACTGACCTACGACCCCGCTGAGGACGTGCTGATCGCCGGCGAGCCATTCTCGTTCGGCACCCTCATCCGCGCCCAGGCGCTGGGCGACTTTGAAGCGCTGCGCACGCACCAGCGCCGCGTGATGCGCTTGCATCTTGGAGACGAGCTGCTGGCCAACCTCGATAAGCTGATCGAGGTTATTGCTGGCCGTGGGCGCCGACGCGCTGAAGAGGAGTAAGCGCGCGCTCAGCATCCCCCTATCACGACGCATAATATGTGCTTCATACAGAAGCGTTATCTATACACTAAGGAGAAGCATGCAAATTGGACTCTTTGGACTCGGCCGCATGGGCGCGAACATGGCGCGGCGATGGCACCGCGCCGGCCATGAGGTCATCGTCTGCAACCGCAGCCCCAAGCCGATCGACGAGCTGAAAGCTGAGGGCCTGCGCGGCGTCTATTCGCTGGAAGCGCTGGTAGAAGCGCTCACCCCACCACGCGCTGTCTGGGTGATGGTGCCAGCCGGCCCGACCACCGATCACATCCTCCACCAACTCCTCGACCTGCTCGCCCCCGACGACGTGATCGTAGATGGCGGCAACTCCAACTGGCGGGACTCAAAGCGCCACTATGCGGAGTGCCAGGCGAAAGGCATCCACTTCATGGACCAGGGCACCAGCGGCGGCATTTGGGGCTTGCAAAATGGCTACTGCCTGATGATCGGCGGCGACGAGCCGATCTTCCGCCGTCTGGAGCCGGCCTTTCAAGCGCTCGCGCCCGATGGCAAGCACTATCTGCACTGCGGCCCTGCCGGCGCCGGCCACTTCGTGAAGATGGTCCACAATGGCATCGAATACGGCATGATGCAAGCCTTCGCCGAGGGCTTTGAGATCATGCAGAAGAGCGAGTTCAACCTGAAGCTCGACCAGGTGGCCGAGGTATGGCGCAAGGGCAGCGTGGTGCGCTCGTGGCTGCTCGACTTGCTGGCTGAGGAACTCAAAGACGACCCGCAGCTCACGAACATCCGCGGCTATGTAGAAGATTCCGGCGAGGGGCGTTGGACCGTACAAGCAGCGATAGATGAGGACGTGCCTGCGCCGGTCATCACGCTCTCACTGTTCCAGCGATTTGCCTCGCGCCAGGAAGAGTCGTTCGCCGCAAAAGTCACTGCCGTCATGCGCAAAGGGTTCGGCGGACACGCCGTCAAGACACACTAAGCCGGCAGCCCTTGGAGAGGAGCAGCCGGCGGGAGTTTGCTGATGAGCCAGCTTAAAAGGCCAGCACCCTGCATTATGGTGATCTTCGGCGCCTCGGGCGACCTCACCCAGCGCAAGCTGATCCCTGCGCTGTACAGCTTGATGTGCGACGGGCTGCTGCCCGATGAATTTGCCATGATCGGCTATGCGCGCAAGCCGAAGACCAACGAATCATTCCGACAGGAGATGCGCGCTGCGTGTGAAGAGTTCGCCCGCGTCAAGCCCATTGACGAGGTGACCTGGGCGAAGTTCGCCCGCAGCCTTCACTACCAACAAGGCGAATACGATAACCCCGATGACTACCGCACGCTTTGTCAGCGGCTGGATGCGATTGCCCAGGCCCACGGCAGCGGGCCGAACCGACTGTTCTATCTCTCCACGCCGCCAGAGGTCTATCCGGCGATCATCGAGCACGTCGGCAGCGTGATGTGCACGGGCGCAGCCGGCAGCGATCGGCACTGGGCGCGCATCATCATCGAGAAGCCCTTTGGCCACGACTTGCAGTCGGCCCGCGCGCTCAACGAGCACGTGCACCGCTACTTCCGCGAGGACCAGGTGTATCGCATTGACCATTACTTGGGCAAGGAGACGGTGCAGAACATCTTTGTCTTCCGCTTCGCCAACGGCATCTTCGAGCCGATTTGGAACCGGCGCTACGTGGACAACGTGCAGATCACCGTCGCCGAGAGCATCGGCATCAGCAACCGCGGTTCGTACTATGAGAAGGCTGGCGTCATCCGCGACATCATGCAGAACCACATGCTCCAGCTTCTGGCGCTCACCGCCATGGAGCCGCCGGCGGAGTTCAGCGCCGACGCCGTGCGCAACGAGAAAGTAAAGGTGCTCAAGGCGCTGCGCGTGGACACCTCGCGCGGGGATGGCACCGTGCGCGGCCAATACGGCCCAGGCAAGATGGATGGCAAAGTGGTGCCCGGCTACACCCAGGAAGAGGGGGTTGCGCCCGATTCAACCACCGAGACCTACCTGGCCATGAAGCTGTTCGTGGACAACTGGCGCTGGGCCGGCGTGCCGTTCTACGTGCGCAGCGGCAAGCGCATGGCCAGTCGCCTCACCGAGATCGTCATTCAGTTCAAGATGCCCCCGCTGCTGCTGTTCAAGGAAGTCACCGCGCGCGCCATCGAGCCGAACATGCTGATCATGAACATCCAGCCACACGAGGGCATCTCCCTACACTTTACGGCCAAATCCCCCGGCAGCACCGACCGCGTGCAAACCGTGGTGATGGACTTTAACTACGAGACGACCTTTAAGACGCCGGCGCCGGAGGCATACGAGCGCCTGCTCCTGGACGCCATGCTAGGCGATTCCACCCTCTTCACCCGCAACGACGAAGTAGAAGCAGCGTGGGCGTTGATCACGCCGGTGATCGAGCGCTGGGAGGCCGGCAAAGGGTCATTCATCGAGCTGTATCGCTCCGGGTCCTGGGGGCCCAAAGAGGCCGATGACTTCATCGCCGCCGACGGCCGCAAGTGGCACGTTCCCGCATGAGCAGCGCGCCTTTTGTGATCTTCCTCAACGACGACGCCTCCTACCAATTGCACGTCGTGCCGACGGCCGAGGCATTGGCGGAGCTGGCGGCTAAGGGCATCGTCTTTTGGGGGCAGAAAGCCATCGCCCGGCGCGGCGCCTTTCACCTCGCGCTCAGCGGCGGCAGCACGCCCAAGGCCCTTTACCAGCGCCTGGCCGACGCGCCATACGCAGCACAGCTCGATTGGTCAAAAGTACACGTGTGGTGGAGCGACGAGCGCAACGTGCCGGCTGACCACGCAGAGAGCAATTACAGGCTCGCCTACGAGGCGATGCTCAGCCGGCTGCCCCTCTCGCCCCAGCAGATACACCGCGTGCCCACTGAGCTGGGGCCGAGCCGGGCAGCCGATGACTACGAAGCGGCGATCCGCGCCCACGTCGGCGAAGGTCGCTTCGACCTGATCCTGCTGGGGCTGGGTGATGACGGTCATACGGCCTCGCTGTTCTCGGGCACCCAAGCGCTCGAAGCGACCGAGCGACTGGTGGTCGCCAATTTCGTGCCCAAGCTCGACGCTTGGCGGATCACCTTTACTGCACCCCTCATCAACGCAGCCGATACTGTGTTCTTCTTGGTGAGCGGCGCGGGCAAGGCCAGTGCATTGCACAGCGTGCTGCTGGGGGGCTATCAGCCAGAGGCGCTGCCGGCGCAGCGCATCGCGCCCGTGCCGGGCAAGCTATTCTGGATGGCCGACGCTGAAGCCGCTGCGCAGGTCGCTAACAAGCCTCAATACCCTGAACAAGACTTTATCTATCGGCGAATACCGCAATGATTTAGTAGGAGAACGAAAGAAATGTCAGCTAACACAAATGGCAGCAACGGTAAGCACGATGTGTTCGACGTGACTATCATCGGCGCTGGCCCTTCGGGGTTGTTCGGCGCTTTCTACGCCGGCTTGCGCGAGATGAAAGTGAAGGTCATTGACGCCCTAGATGAGTTGGGCGGACAACTGGCCGCGCTCTATCCGGAGAAGTTCATCTACGACGTGCCCGGCTACCCCAAGGTGCTGGCCATGGATTTGGTGAAGCACTTGGTCGAACAGGCCGGTATGTTCAAACCGGTGTTCGTCCTAGGCGAGCGGGTGGAGCAACTGGAGCGCCTGCCCGACGGCGTGTTGAAGCTCACCACCAACCGCGGTGAGCACTACAGCCGCGCCGTGGTGATCTGCGGCGGTGTGGGCGCGTTCCAGCCCAAGAAGCTGCCCAACCC
>DAOTYZ010000207.1:0-7843 GCA_034434555.1 Candidatus Roseilinea sp. | reverse complement strand
ACCTGAGATACGCAAGCTAGGCCCAAAGGCTGTCGCAGCGCTTGCTGGACTCGCGCCGATGGTCAACCAGAGCGGTAGTAAAGACAAACGACGGCGGATTCATGGCGGTCGGCAGGATGTGCGGAATGTGTTGTATTTTGTCGGCGACGCGCTTCAACCCAGTCATCAAGCGTTTCTATCAGCGGCTGATAGCGCGCGGCAAGCCGTTCAAGGTCGCGCTGGTGGCGGCCATGCACAAGCTAGTGTGCATCTTGAATGCGATGCTCCGGCACAATCAGCCGTGGAAGCCGAGCTTGTCTCCGAGCACCCCTTGACATTCAACACAGTTACTCAGAATGACAGCCCCCTTTCATTCCCCCGCATTCGGGGGAATCAGAAGGGGGCTTCCCCGCACGCGGGGGAATTGGGGGTGGTATGAGTGACTTCGCGGGGCTTCGGTCGGACGGGATTTTGGATGCTTCGCGTTGGCATGACAGACTGATATAACGAAACGCTCCTGTGTAAATCCGAACTCACGTTTGTCCTACGCGCTCGTATCTGGAAGCTTTCCTAACTTGTGGGTAATGCTAAGCTGCGTGCGGGGGAAGCAGAAGGGGGCTTCCCTCACATGCGGGGGAATTGGGCAGGGGTTTGGTGGCTTCGCAGGGCTTTAGGCAGGTGAATGTTGAGATGCTTCGCCAGCATGAATGCGCCCAACGCAGCGGGCGATCCCCTGCGCTCTTGAGTGGCAGGGCGGGGGATTTCCCCGCCCTGCACTATCCGCTCACGGCCGCCGGCTGATGGGAATGAAAACCGAGAAGAAGGTTCTCACGACGACCGGCTGCGTGACATAGATAGGGTCACCATTGCCGAGCTGGCCAAAGAGGTTGCTTCCCCAGCACCTGACTGTGCCGTCGCCCAGCAGCGCGCAGGTGTGGTATCCGCCCGCTGTGACCGCCGTCGCGCCGCTCAGCCCGCTCACCGTCGCCGGCGTGCTGCGGTGGGTCGTTGTCCCGTCGCCGAGCTGGCCGTACTCGTTCCATCCCCAGCACCTGACTGTGCCGTTGGCCAGCCGGGCGCAGGTGTGCTCTCCGCCTGCTGCGACCACCGTCGCGCTGCTCAGCCCGCTCACCGTCACCGGCGTGCTGCGATCAGTCAGCGTCCCGTCGCCGAGCTGGCCAGAGCTGTTCTGTCCCCAGCACCTGACCGCCCCGTTGGCCAGCAGCGCGCAGGTGTGGTCTATACCTGCTGTGACCGCCGTCGCGCTAAGCGGCAAGCTCACCGTCACTGTTCCAACACAGAGGGGCAAGAGGAGAGCGCAGATGGCGAGTTGGGCAAATACGCCCGCATGCGGGTGATGCGTTATGTGGTTTATGACCCTGAGCTATTAATTGGTCAGGAGGCTCTGCGCATCTACGCGCTCAATGACGACCGGCTGGAGCGCACCAACGAGACGTGGTTCGAGCAAATCAACCTGGGCATCACGCTATGGCGCGGCCAGTTCGAGGGATGCGAGGCCATGTGGCTGCGCTGGTGCGACCGAGAGGGTACGGTTATCCCGACCGGCGCTGAGCGTGCCGAGGACGAACGCGCAGCGGCTGGCGGCGAGGCTGCGCGCAGCCGGCATCGAGCCTGACTGACCTCACGAGATGATGCGCCAGGTCGTGCCCTGTGGGCCATCCTCTAGGACGATCCCCAGTTTGCTCAGCCGCTCGCGGATCGCATCGGCGCGGGCATAGTCCTTGGCCTTGCGCGCCTCATTGCGCATCTCGATTAGCATGTGAATCAGCGCTTCTTCTCGCTCGGCGCTGGTTTGATCGCGGCAACTCGAATCCTGTCCTACGACCCCCAGCACTTGCCCACCCAGCTCGCGGTATATCGCATCGGCCTGTTCCAACACCCGGCGCGAGGCGATGCCGCTGCTGATCGCGTTGTTGACTTCTTTGCCCATCTCGAAGAGTGCTGAAAGGGCCAGGGGCGTGTTGAAGTCATCGTTCATCGCGCTGGTGAACAGCATGCGGGTCTGGTCGAGCAGGTCGAACAGCCGGCCCTGTGTCGCCTCGTCACCATCCTGTGGCGCATGTTTCAGGGCTTCCTGGATGCGGCGCAGCGTCGTCTCCAGGCGCTCCACGCCCTTGCTCGCCGCTGCCAGCGACTCGGCGCTGTAATCCGCCGGATTGCTGTATTTGCCGGTCAGGATGAAGTAGCGCAACGCCTCTGGCCGGTAGGTCTTCAGCGCTTCTTTGATCGTCACAAAATTGCCCAGCGACTTGCTCATCTTCACGCCGTTGACCAATAGCGAGCCGGTAAGCACCCAGTAATTGGCAAAGGTCACGCCGTGCGCGCACTCACTTTGCGCGATCTCCGCCTCGTTATGCGGAAAGATGTTGTCTATGCCGCCGCCGTGAATATCGAACGGCTGGCCCAGGTACTTCGTGCTCATCGCCGAGCACTCGATGTGCCAGCCTGGATAGCCGCGTCCCCAGGGCGAAGGCCACTGCAAGACGTGATTCGGCGGCGCTTTGATCCACAGCGCGAAATCCATTGGGTGGCGCTTCTCATCCCGCACCGCCACGCGCTTGCCGGCTTCCATCTCCTCGATCCGTCGTCCGCTGAGCTTGCCGTATTCCGGAAACGACTCGACGCTGAAATACACCGAGCCGTTTACCTCATAGGCATAACCCTTCTCAATCAGCGTCTGGATCATCTCGATCTGCTCTGGGATGTGCGCGCTGGCCCTGGGCGAGATATCGGGCCGCTGCACTCCCAGCGCGTCCATGTCTTCAAAGTAGGCGCGCATGTAACGCTCGACCAGCTCCATTGGTTCAACCCGCTCGCGCCGCGCGCCCTTCAGGATGCGGTCCTCACCGTCATCCAACAGATGGCCTACGTCGGTGATGTTTTGGACGTAGCGCACCTTGTAGCCGCTGTAACGCAGCCAGCGCACGATCACATCGAAGGCCACATACGTCTTGGCGTGGCCGAGATGGGAGTAGTCATAGACGGTTGGGCCACATACATACATGAATACATGGCCCTCCAGGACAGGCTTAAAGGGTTCTTTCTCTCGCGTGAGCACGTTGTAGATGACGAGACTCATGGGTCAGCAATGCTTTAGGCCGGCTCGCGCTGGTTCACGCTCAAGCGGGCAAAGATCATGCGCCCTGCCGCGGTCTGCAACACCTTGGTCACGCACACATCAACTGAGCGATCCAGATAGGCCAAGCCATCCTCTACCACGACCATCGTGCCATCCTCGAGATAGGCCAAGCCTTGTCCCGCCTCTCGCCCCGGCTGGATGACGTGTACGCTCAGCGACTCCCCAGGCAGCACCACCGTCTTCACGGCGTTTGCCAGTTCGTTAATGTTTAATACGGTGACGCCCTGAAGTGAAGCCACCTTGTTGAGGTTATAGTCGTTGGTCACGATCGGGCAGTTCCACCGTTTGGCGAGCAGGACGAGCTTCTCGTCCACGCGCTGGGCCTCCGGCGGATCGTCATCGGTGATGCGCACTGGCCAGGGGGATTCCTTTTGCAGTTGCTTGAGCACCTCCAGACCGCGCCGGCCACGTGCCCGCCGAATGGCATCCGGCGAATCGGCGACAAAATGTAACTCGTTGAGCACGAAGCGCGGCACGATCAGCTCGCCGCGCAAAAAGCCGGTGTTCGTCACGTCCGCGATCCGCCCGTCAATGATCACGCTGGTATCCAGCAGCATCGGCTCCCGTGCTAGATAGGAAGGTTCGCGGTCGGGCAGCTTGATGTTGAGAATCTGAAACATCTCGCGGTAGCGCAGGCTCATCACACCCAGCCCCAGCGTGCCAAAGCCCACTGCCACCAAAAATGGCAGCACGGGGCCGAACGGCTCCGGCAAGCGGGCCAGTGGAAAGGCCAGCAGCGCTGCCAGCAGCAAGCCGGCGCTCAAACCGATGAACCCCGCAATGATCTGCGACGCACTCAGCGCGATGATGCGTTGATAAAGCTGCATCAGCGGATGGCCAAAGAAGACCGGGAAGAGCAACGCCCCCAACAACGCCAGCGCGCTCATCATGCCCACATGCGCGATCACATAGTCGTTGATCGGCGGCGGCAAGAAGGCGCTGACCAGGTCGCCGAGCGACCAGCCCACCAGCCCAAACACCACCGCGCCGCATACGCGCAGACCAAACAGAATAGAAGATTCAGCTCTCACAGCGATAATTCAATCAGTAGGTGGCCCCTAACCATTGATGATACCAGCAAGCGGGAGCAAGGGCGCAGGAGTGGGAGTGCGCCACTTGAAGGTGATACAAGAAACATGCACCGCAGAGACGGGAAGGACGCAGAGATTTTTACATATCCTCTGCGCCTCTCGTGTCTGTGAGCCAAGTCACCCCAAAGTTGAGCACTCCCCCCTTTCTGCCGCGAGCAAAATGTGTTATACTTCTAGGGCTAGACCCTAGCTGGTGCGCACTGTGCGCCACCCTGAATTGAAGAGAAGAAAGGCTACTGGGCGAGGATTCAGTAGCCTTTCTTGTCGCCTGAATCCAGCGTTTGTAAGCAGATAAGTCCAGAGATCATGCCGACGATTAACCAACTGGTCCGCAAGGGCCGCAAACCGAAGAAAAAGCTGAGCAAAGCGCCGCAGCTACAGTTCATCACGAACTCGCTGAAGGGCGACAAGCGCATTACGCAGCGCAAGGGAGCGCCGCAAAAGCGCGGCGTATGCACGGTCGTCCGAACGCAGACGCCTAAGAAGCCGAACTCCGCGCTGCGCAAGGTGGCGCGCGTCCGTCTGAGCAACGGCGCCGAAGTGACCGCATACATTCCCGGTGAGGGTCACAACCTTCAGGAGCACTCGGTGGTGTTGGTGCGCGGCGGCCGCGTGAAAGACCTGCCCGGCGTGCGCTACCACATTGTGCGTGGCGCGTTGGACGCCAAGGGCGTTGAGAAGCGCGCCCAAGGTCGCTCGAAGTACGGCGCAAAGCGCGCCAAGCCTGGCGCACAGGCCGCAGCAGGCAAGGGTGGCCCAAGCAAGGGTGGAAAGAAGTAACACGGTTGAGCTATGCCGAGACGAAACTCTCCTCCAAAGCGTGTCGTGCCGCCGGACATCCGGTATGGCAGTGAGCGCGTGCAGCGCTTGATCAACCGCTTGATGATGCGCGGCAAAAAGAGCGTCGCTCAGCGCATCGTATACACCAGCTTTGCGCTGGTCGAAGAGCGCGCTAAGCGGCCCGCTCTCGAAGTATTTGAAGAGGCGATCCGTAACTTGCTGCCGTCGGTGGAAGTCAAGCCGCGGCGCGTGGGTGGTGCGACCCTACAAGTGCCGGTGGAGGTGAACCCCTATCGTCAAGAGAGCTTGGCGATGCGCTGGTTGATTCGCGCTGCGCGCGAGCGCTCCGGCCGTTCGATGGCCGAGAAGCTCGCCGCTGAGATGCTGGACGCGGCCAATAACACTGGCAACGCCATCAAGCGCCGCGAGGAGACGCACAAAGCGGCTGAGGCGAATCGCGCCTTCGCGCATTTCAGGTGGTAGTTGTGGTTTTGTCAGTTAGCTCACGTAGCAGGATGGGTCTGGGATGTCTAAGGAAGTTCCACTAGAGCGAATCCGAAACATCGGGATCATCGCGCACATTGACGCGGGCAAGACCACCACGTCTGAGCGCATCCTGTATTACACCGGCCGAACTTACAAGATCGGCGAGGTGCACGAGGGCGCCGCGACCATGGATTACATGGAGCAGGAGCAAGAGCGCGGCATCACCATCACCGCAGCAGCCACGGTGTGCTACTGGAAAGACCATCAGATCAATCTGATTGACACCCCAGGGCATATTGACTTTACGGCTGAAGTGCAGCGCAGCTTGCGTGTTCTGGATGGGGGTGTGGTGGTGTTCGACGGCGTGGCCGGCGTGGAGCCACAATCCGAAACCGTCTGGCGACAAGCCGATAAATATGGCGTGCCTCGCATCTGCTTCGTGAACAAGCTGGATCGCACCGGCGCCAGCTTGGAGCGTTGCGTAGACATGATCGTGGATCGCCTGGCTGCCAAGCCGCTGGTCATGCAAATGCCCGTTGGAATTGAGGCTGACTTTCAGGGCATCATTGACCTGGTCAAGATGAAGTATTACACCTTCGAGGGTGATAAGGGTGTGAACGTCGTTGAACATGAGATCCCCGAAGGGTATCGAGAAGCTGCGCAGAAGGCGCGCGAGAAACTCGTCGAGACGGTTGCCGAGACCGACGACGCGCTGTTGGAGAAGTACCTCGCCGGTGAGACGCCCACGGTTGAAGAGCTAAAGCCAGCCATCCGGCGCGGGACGATCAATCGCAACTTCTTCCCGGTCTTCTGTGGATCGGCGCTCAAGAACAAGGGCGTGCAGCTCGTCCTAGACGCGGTGTGCGACTACCTGCCTTCGCCGCTTGATATTCCTCCCCAGGAAGCGATAAATCCAAAGACCGGCGAGACGGTGGTGCGCCGCGCTGACCCGAAGGAGCCTTTCGCCGCGCTGGTCTTCAAGGTCATCACCGATCCGACCGGCATGGGCAAGCTTTCGTTCTTCCGGGTCTACAGTGGGCGCATCACGCAGGGCGATACCGTGCTCAACGCCACCAAAGGCAGAACCGAACGCATGGCCCGTCTGTATCAGATGCACGCCAACAAGCGCGAGCCGATCACAGAAGTCACCGCCGGCAACATCGGCGTGTCGCAGGGCCTGAAAGAGGCCATCACCGGCGATACGCTCTGCGACCCGAACGCGCCGGTGCTGCTCGAAGCGATTTCGTTCCCTGAGCCGGTGGTGAAGCTGGCCATCGAGCCGAAGACCATCGCCGATCAGGACCGGCTGAGCAAAGCGCTGAAGGCGCTGAGCGACGAAGACCCCACGCTTCACGTGGCGACCGATGAGGAGACCGGCCAGACGACGCTGGCCGGCATGGGTGAGCTGCACCTCGAAGTGATCGTGGATCGCATGAAGCGCGAATACAACGTGGACGTGCGGGTGGGTCGCCCAATGGTCGCTTATCGGGAGACGATCACGCGCCCCGCCCAGCACCGTGCCGTGTTCAAGCGCCAATCCGGCGGCAAAGGTCAGTATGGCGATGTGGAGATCCGCATCGAGCCGAGCGAAAAGGGCAAAGGGTTCGTCTTCCTTAATGAGATCGTCGGCGGCGCCATCCCTAAGGAATACATCCCCGCGGTCGAGAAGGGCATCCGCGAGGCCCTCGACGCGGGCGTTATCGCCGGCTATCCTGTGGTGGATGTAACCGTGCACTTGGTGGACGGCTCGTTCCATGAAGTGGACTCCTCGGAGATGGCGTTCAAGATCGCCGGCTCAATGGCGATCAAAGAGGCCATTCAGAAAGCCGGCGGCGTTATCCTCGAGCCGATGATGCGCGTGGAAGTAGTCGTCCCTGACGAGTTCACCGGCACGGTCGTGGGTGACCTAAACTCGCGCCGTGGCCTGATCAACGCCATTGAGCAACGAGGCAATGCCCAAGCCATCCGCGCGTTCGTGCCGCTGGCCGAGATGTTTGGCTACGCCACCGACCTGCGCGGCATGACCCAGGGCCGCGGCCAATTCGTCATGGAGTTCGATCATTACGCTGAATTGCCAAAGAATCTGGCCGAAGAGCTGATTCACGGTCGGGCGACAAAAGATGGGAAGCGGTAGCTACAATACGCAATACGGGATACGTAATGCGCAATACGCAATACGTATTCCGTATTCCGTAAGTAGATGCACAAAGGAAGCTGAGACATGGCCAAGGAGAAATTCGTACGGACAAAGCCACACGTGAACGTGGGGACGATGGGGCACATTGACCACGGCAAGACGACGCTGACGGCGGCGATCACCAAGGTGCTGTCGCTGAAGGGGCAGGCG
>DAOTYZ010000206.1:0-1967 GCA_034434555.1 Candidatus Roseilinea sp. | reverse complement strand
CAGGGCGCTGTCGCCGGCGTGGACGTGCGCGGCGGCGCGCCGGGCACGCGCGAGACGCAACTGCTTTCCCCCACCTGTGCCATCGAGCATGTCCACGCCGTCCTGATCGGCGGCGGCAGCGCCTATGGCTTGGCCGCCGCCGATGGTGTAATGCGCTGGCTGGAAGAGCGCGAATATGGCTTCGACGTCGGCATTGCTAAAGTGCCTATCGTGCCGGCTGCCATCTTATTTGACTTGCCCGTATTGCGCGCCGATCGGCGCCCCGACGCTGCTGCTGGCTATGCCGCCTGCGAGGCCGCAAGCGATGCGCCGGTCGCCCAGGGCAACATCGGTGCTGGTGCCGGTGCAACGTGCGGCAAAGCGCTAGGATTCGGCCTGGCCACCAAGGCGGGCCTCGGCTCAGCCGCGATCCCGCTGGAGGGCGGCTTAATTGTCGCTGCCCTTGCTGCGGTGAACGCCTTCGGCGATGTCATTGACCCGCGCACCGGCCGCATCCTGGCCGGCGCACGCCAGCCCGACGGACGTGGCTTTGCCGACACCATGGCTTATCTCCGCGCGGCTGATCCGCTCTCCCTGGCACAGTTGGCCGAGCAACAACGCGGCCAGAACACCACCCTCGCTGTTGTGGCCACCAACGCTGCCTTGACCAAGGCGCAGGCCACCAAGGTGGCGCAGATGGCGCACAATGGCCTGGCGCGCACCATCCGGCCGATCCATACCATGCTCGATGGTGATACCATCTTTGCGCTCTCCCTCGGCAGCCTCCGCGCCGATGTCAGCCTGCTGGGTGAGTTAGCTGCTGAAGTGGTGGCGCAGGCCGTGGTCAATGCAGTGATGGCCGCTGACCCCCTGGGCGACCTACCTTGCGCACGCGACTTTCTCTCGTGAGCGTGAACGACAACCCTTGCTGTCTGGCCGACCAGACACACTCATTCCGTGAGTTCGCTGACCTCAGTCGGCAATAGCAGGCGATCTTCTGAGCGATCGTATTCGAACAGCTCGGCATAGCGCCCCCAATCCACAGCCGTCTCGAAGTGGCGCTGCGCCTCGTCGCGTGGGTAGTACTCGTCCAGGATGTCGAGGAAGAAGCCGGCGCGCATCGAGCCATTGGGCTTCTCCTTCAGCGTGATGTAGATCATCTTCACCGTGGGGATGCGGTCGAGTAGCTGGGTGCGAAAGATGTCCTTGCTGCTCTGGATATCGGCTGTGGCGAATGCGCGGCCAGCATCGGTGAGCGCAATATCGCCCTGTCTCACTTCGGCCAGCCCCAGCATGACCGCCGCATCCACAATCGGCAATAGGTCGTCAGTCGGCAATTGCAGTGTGTTTGAGATTTCGGGCAAGTCGCGCAGCTCAGGGCGCTCGTTCAGCAACTCCAGCAAGCCGCTGATGCCGCCCACTGTAGCATGAGGCAATGGTGGATAGGGCGACTCGCGACGGAGGGGAACGTCAGCCATCGCTGCGCTCACATCGCGGTCCGGGTTGGTCATCGCAATGTAGATGCCATCCACCAGCTCCTTGAACCGTCTAGCCGTGCGGTCGCGGGGGCGCGGCAGGTCAATGTTCACCTCGCCCCGTATGCGGCCAGGGTTGGCCCCGAGAATGATCACGCGGTCGGCCAGGTATACCGCCTCCTCGATGTTGTGTGTGACGATGAGCACACTCTGCGCCGGGAAGTTGCCGGATTCCCACAAATCGCTGATCTCGCCGCGCAAGTTCTCGGCAGTGAGCACATCCAGGGCGCTGAACGGTTCATCCATGAACAACACCTTGGGGCGCTTGACGAACGCGCGGGCGAAGCCGACGCGTTGGCGCATGCCGCCCGATAGCTCTTTTGGATAGGCGCTCTCGAAGCCGTCCAGCCCAACCATGTCAATCGCCTTCAGCGCGCGCGCCTGGCGTTCCTTGGGCGGCACGCCGATGGCCTCCAGGCCCAGCTCGACATTTTGTTGCACTGTGAGCCAGGG
>DAOTYZ010000205.1:0-2859 GCA_034434555.1 Candidatus Roseilinea sp. | reverse complement strand
CAGGGCGCTGTCGCCGGCGTGGACGTGCGCGGCGGCGCGCCGGGCACGCGCGAGACGCAACTGCTTTCCCCCACCTGTGCCATCGAGCATGTCCACGCCGTCCTGATCGGCGGCGGCAGCGCCTATGGCTTGGCCGCTGCCGATGGCGTGATGCGCTGGCTGGAGGAGCGCGGATATGGCTTCGACGTCGGCATCGCTAAAGTGCCTATCGTGCCGGCTGCCATCTTATTTGACTTGCCCATATTGCGCGCCGATCGGCGCCCCGACGCCGCTGCCGGCTACGCTGCCTGTGAGGCCGCAAGCGATGCGCCGGTCGCCCAGGGCAACATCGGTGCTGGTGCCGGCGCAACGTGTGGCAAAGCGCTAGGATTTGGCCTGGCCACCAAGGCGGGCCTTGGCTCAGCCGCGATCCCGCTGGAGGACGGCTTAATCGTCGCTGCCCTTGCTGCGGTGAACGCTTTCGGTGATGTCGTTGACCCGCGCACCGGTCGCATCCTGGCCGGCGCACGTCAGCCCGACGGGCGTGGCTTTGCCGACACCATGGCTTATCTCCGCGCGGCTGATCCGCTCTCCCTGGCACGGTTGGCCGAGCAACAACGCGGCCAGAACACCACCCTCGCTGTGGTGGCCACCAACGCTGCCTTGACCAAGGCGCAGGCCACCAAGGTAGCGCAGATGGCGCACAATGGCCTGGCGCGCACCATCCGGCCGATCCATACCATGCTCGATGGTGATACCATCTTCGCGCTCTCCCTCGGCAGCCTCCGCGCCGACGTTAGCCTGCTGGGTGAGTTAGCTGCTGAAGCGGTGGCGCAAGCCGTGGTCAATGCAGTGATGGCCGCTGACCCCCTGGGCGACCTGCCCTGCGCACGCGACTTTCTCTCGTGAGCGTGAACGACAACCCCTGCTGTCTGGCCGACCAGACACACTCATTCCGTGAGTTCGCTGACCTCAGCCGGCAATAGCAGGCGATCTTCTGAGCGATCGTATTCGAACAGCTCGGCATAGCGCCCCCAATCCACGGCCGTCTCGAAGTGGCGCTGCGCCTCGTCATGTGGGTAATACTCGTCCAGGATGTCGAGGAAGAAGCCGGCGCGCATCGAGCCGCTGGGCTTCTCCTTCAGCGTGGTGTAGATCATCTTCACCGTAGGGATGCGGTCGAGTAGCTGGGTGCGAAAGATGTCTTTGCTGCTCTGGATATCGGCTGTGGCGAATGCGCGGCCAGCATCGGTGAGCGCGATGTCGCCCTGCCTCACTTCGGCCAGCCCCAGCATGACTGCCGCATCCACAATCGGCAACAGGTCGTCAGTCGGCAACTGCAGTGTGTTCGAGATTTCGGGCAAGTCGCGCAGCTCAGGCCGCTCGTGCAGCAACTCCAGCAAGCCACTGATGCCGCCCACCGTGGCATGAGGCAATGGTGGATAGGGCGACTTGCGACGGAGGGGAACGCCGACCATCGCTTCGCTCACATCGCGGTCCGGGTTGGTCATTGCGATGTAGATGCCATCTACCAGCTCCTTGAACCGTCTGGCCGTGCGGTCGCGGGGGCGCGGCAGGTCAATGTTCACCTCGCCCCGTATGCGTCCAGGGTTGGCCCCAAGGATGATCACGCGGTCGGCCAGGTATACCGCCTCCTCGATGTTGTGTGTGACGATGAGCACGCTCTGCGCCGGGAAGTTGCCGGATTCCCACAAATCGCTGATCTCGCCGCGCAAGTTCTCGGCAGTGAGCACGTCCAGGGCGCTGAACGGTTCATCCATGAACAACACCTTGGGGCGCTTGACGAACGCGCGGGCGAAGCCGACGCGTTGGCGCATGCCGCCCGATAGCTCTTTTGGATAGGCGCTCTCGAAACCGTCCAGCCCGACCATGTCAATCGCCTTCAGCGCGCGCGCCTGGCGTTCCTTGAGGGGAACGCCGAGGGCCTCCAAGCCCAACTCGACGTTTTGCTGCACTGTTAACCAAGGCAACAGCGCAAACGACTGGAAGACCATCGCCACATCAGGGTTAGGTCCAGTCACGCGCTGTCCCGACGAAAGCACCTCGCCGCTGGAAGCGGGGATGAGGCCGGCCAGAATGCGCAACAGCGTGCTCTTGCCGCTGCCGCTGCGGCCGAGCAGGGCGACGATCTCACCGGGCTGGACCGATAGGTTGACGTCATCGAGCACAGTGAAGACGCCGTTGCCGTCGGGCAATTCAAAACTTTTGCTCACCTGCTTCGCGCGAATGAGCGCGCTGTCGGCGGTCGGCACCGCTTTCACACCGTCGTTGACCATCGTCATGTGTAGATTCCTCCTGCCTCAAAGTGAATATCTGCGCTCGGCCAGGGCATACAACCGCTGCCACAGGAGGCGGTTGAACGCCACGACGAACAGCGTCATGACGCTCACGCCCAGCGCGATGCGCGGCCAGTCGCCGGATTCGGTGGCTTGAGCGATGTAAGCCCCCAGCCCGGTCGCCACTAAGGTGGTGTCTCCCCACGAGACTATCTCGGCGACGATGCTGGCGTTCCACGCCCCACCGGACGCAGTGATGCCGCCCGTCACCCAGGCCGAGAAGATGCCAGGGATGATCAATCGTCGCCACAGATGCCAGCCGCGCAGCCCCATATTGGCTGCCATCTCGCGCAGGTCGCTGGGGATGCTCTGCGCGCCGGCGATGACGTTAAACAAGACATACCACTGCGCCCCCAGCGACATCAACAGGATGCTGCCGACGTTCAGGCTGATGCCGGTGGCGATCAGTGCCACCGTCACAAATGGAAAGAGAAAGTTGGCTGGAAACGCCGACAGGAATTGAGCAACCGGCTGGGTCAGACGCGCCAGGCGCGGGTTGAAGCCGATGGCGACCCCTACCGGC
>DAOTYZ010000204.1:0-1709 GCA_034434555.1 Candidatus Roseilinea sp. | reverse complement strand
GCCGGCTGTGGATCAGCGATGAAGGAATATCCGTTGCTGTTTCGCGGCACGCCCCTAGAAGCCAAGGGCTGCGCCTTTGCGCGCAAGGTCAAAGACATCAGCGAGTTTCTGGACGACTTAGGCTTAGCGCAGCCCTTTCAACCACTTCCCCAGCCGCTGACGGCCGCCTATCACGATGCTTGTCACCTGGGCCATGCGCAGGGCATCTGGGGCGCGCCACGCCGCCTGCTCTCGGCCATCCCCAACCTCAAGTTGGTCGAGATCCCCGAAGGGGACCTGTGTTGCGGCTCAGCCGGCAGCTACAACATCGAGCACCCCGATATCGCCGATCGGCTAGGGCAGCGCAAGGCGCGCCATATCCTCGCCACCGGCGCGCAGGCAGTGGTCACCGGCAACATCGGTTGCCTGGTGCAGATTCGCACCCATCTACGTCGGGCCGGTCAGCCGTTGCCGGTCATGCACACCGTCGAGCTGATGGCGCGGGCGCTGCCGGCCTAGCCTTCGCGCTTAATTTGGGCCAGCACGCAGCGGATCTCGCCGTAATCAACATTCGCCGGCAAGCAGGCTTTGACCTGCGCCAGGCTCTCGTAGGCACCTGCCGCGGCCAGCGCCTGGCGAATCTGCGCCTCGACGGCCTCGCTGACGACGCAACGCAGCGCCAGCCGACCCAGGGCGATCAGTTGCGCCGCCTGGCTATATACCGTGGTCAAGCTCAAGCCGCGCTTGGCAGCGATCTCATGAACGGTCAGGCCGGCGAGGAACAACTGGGCCGTCACGTCGAGCGAGGTTTGGCCTTGGGGGATGGCGCGGCGACCGTGCACAGGTTCTTGAACAGCGAACGAGGGATGCGGCTCGCCGCGCGCCTGACGCACGTGGAAATCGCAACACGGCCAGGCATTCACCAACTCGTGCGCGCCGAAGTACTCCAGCAACATCTCCTGCCGGCAGCGCGTCGTGGTCTCGGCATACTTCACCATTTGGTCAAGCTGCGCCCGCTTGTAACGCCGCCACGCCTCCACTTGCGCCTGAATGCTCTCCTGAGCCGCTTCGGTCAACGCACCCAGGGCGAAGTGCACGACCTGGCCATCCTCGTAGACGCGCGTCAGCGCCTCCACCCGCTCGAGCTGGGCCAGGCCAACGCGCAGCTTCACCTCAGAGAGCCGCGTGGCGCGGAACAACTCATCGAGCGTCAGGCGGGCCAGGCCATCCTTCGCGCGCGCAGCGATGGCCTCGAACAAGCGCGCGATCTCGTGGCGCGAAGGCGCATCGTTTTGAATGAACCATTCCTGGAGGGCGCGGTCCTGGGGCGCATAGAGCAGGATGCACTGCGCGCGCTTGCCATCGCGCCCGGCGCGGCCGGCTTCTTGGTAGTATGCCTCTAGGGAGCCTGGCATGTGGTAGTGCAGCACGAAGCGCACATCCGGCCGGTCCACGCCCATGCCGAAAGCGTTGGTCGCCACCATGATCGCATCTGGCCGATGGATAAACGCCTCCTGGGCCAGCGTGCGCCGGCTGCGCTCCATGCCGCCGTGATAGAAGAAGATCGGCACGCGGCGCGTCGCCTCCAGCTCGGCGGCCAGCGCCTCGGCCTCATGGCGCGTGCCGACGTAGATGATGCCGGCGCCGCGCACGGCATCGAGCACTTTGTGCACGGCGCGTTGTTTGGCCGGCAAGTCGGGCGTGAACTGAACGTGAAACACCAGGTTGGG
>DAOTYZ010000203.1:0-8387 GCA_034434555.1 Candidatus Roseilinea sp. | reverse complement strand
CTTCCAGGAGTTGCTGCGTGCGGGCGATCTCCTGCTCGGCCATCTCCATGGCCTCATACTGGCGGCGGGCGAAATCGGGCAGCGCGCCGCGCAGCGCCTTGAGGGCTTCTACTTCCACATCAGCACGGGTCATTGTTCCCTCACCGGTATTCCAGATACTCGCGCAATCGCTCAATCAGCCCGAGCAGATGGGCCTCGTGGCCCTCGATTGTGCTCAAATAGCGACGGACGCCCTGGGCGGCCTCCTGGAGCGCTTCGCCGAACTCGTGGTACTTGGTATCAGTCCAGACATCGCCCAGTCCGCGCCAGTGCGCTTCCATGGAGGCGAACTCTTCGGCCAGGGTGCGGTTGAAGCGGATCAGGTGTTCGCGGAAGTCGATCATCGCTTGTAGGTCGGCGTCAACAATTCGTGAACTCATCGCGTCGTTTACTCCTAGCGCCCAAGGTGAACTGAGCGTAAGTTTGTCGATCGTCATTTTAACGTCAGTTCGGATTTACGCGGGTGCATTCACGGCCAGGGGCAGAGATCTGGGTGAGCGACGGCACTGCCGTCGCCCACCCTCTACAATTGCCTTTCGCTAGTCAGCACAGCCTGCGGAGCCTTGCCCCTATTGGTGAATGCACCCATTTACGCGAGGTCAAGAGGGGCTCTAACTTGTGCTGACGACCAACAAGCCTCCAACAGAGCCCAATGGATAGTTTACTCGAGCTGTTCTGCCACGTCGATGACTTTTGCAAAGCCTTACTGCCTCACTGGAACAACTTTCAGCCCGTCGCCCACGCGGACGACGCCGCAGCTTATGCATCAGCGAGATTATGACCATCCTCATTCACTTTCATCAGTCCAACTATCGCAACTTCAAAGCTTTCTACCTCGAGCACGTCATGACACACCTACGCAATGAATTTCCAGGCCTGGTCAGCTACAACCGATTTGTTGAGCTTATCCCCTCAGTTATCGTGCCGCTGACGCTCTACCTGCGTCATGCCTGCCTAGGCACGTGCACAGGCATCACCTTCATCGACTCTACTACACTCGCCGTGTGCAAGAATCCGCGCATCCATTATCACAAGACGTTTGCCGGACTTGCCAGACGTGGCAAAACATCTACTGGATGGTTCTACTCTGATAGTCAATGACCGCGGCGAACTGCTTGACTTCGTGCTCACCCCTGGCAATGTTGATGACCGAACCCCTGTTCCTAGGCTTGCGCGCCGACTCTTCTTCGGAGACAAGAGATACCTATCGAGGGCGCTACGAGATCAACTCTGGCGCATGTTCAACGTGCAACTGATCACCGGCATTCGCGCTAACATAATGCTGCCGCTGCTGGACAAGCTGTTACTGCGTAGGCGGGTAATCGTCCGTCGACCAGTTCCTCGCAGATTGAGCACTCGCGCCATCGCAGCCCTGTCAACTTTGTGGTCAATCTGTTGTGCAGGCTGATCGCATATTGCAGGAAGCCGTCGCTCAATCTAGCTGCCTTGGCCGGTTAATCCGAACTCACGTTAACTACCGAAGGCAAAGCAAGTCCAAGAGCGGTTCCCCTGGGATAACCCTATGCAGACATGGCAAGTCTCCCAAGAGTAGCAGCATCATCCTCGCCTAGGAGTGCTCCAATTAGCAGTGATGATTTGCCAATTGCTAAGACCTTTGCTTTGGAACACTCCCCCAGCCTTGACAACAACCAGTAATCGCGTATGCTTCCCTACCAAATTACTTAGTGTATGAACGCCACGAAGCGTTCTCTCAGGCAGATGGTCGCTCGCCGGTTTTGACCAGCAGATCGCTAGGCTCACTCTAATGTAGCTGTAGCTTATCTGAGGAGAGAGCGACGCAGGTCGCTCTTTTTGCTAAATGGTACCGAGAGGTAAAAGGGCTGTGAACGTGGAAGTGGATAACGCTCATGGTTTTGTGCAAGTTGGTGATGGAGTCGCTTCAATCAAGCACGCTTCGCCGCCGCTATACGACGCGCGCTTTGAACACGATGCCTGCGGCATAGGCTTTCTCGCCGATCTCTCTGGCCGGCCCACACACCGCATCCTCGATGATGGGTTGCGCTGCCTGGAGCGCCTGGCACACCGCGGCGCATTGGACGCCGACGGGAAGAGTGGGGATGGCGCCGGCATCCTGTGCTCCATCCCAGTGACCTTGCTCAACCGCGAGCTGGAGCGCATCGGCCAGCAAGCCCACCACCCTGGCGAAGTCGCTGTAGGCATGATCTTCCTACCGCGCGACCCAGCAGCGAACACGCGCGCCCGCGAGATGATCACCGCAGAGCTAGAGCGGCGCGGGCTGCCGATCTTGGCCTGGCGCACGGTCGTCCACGAGCCGAACGTGCTTGGCAAGCGCGCGCTGGAGATGCTCCCCGATATCCAGCAGGTCATCGTCGAGCGGCCCTACAGCTTTCGCACCGAGCTGGAGTTCGACCAGCACCTTTACCTGGTGCGCCGATGCATCGAGAACGACATTCGCGCCGCCGGCATCGAGGGCTTCTATATTTGCTCATTCTCCTGCCGGACGCTGGTATATAAAGCGCTGGTCTCGGCCACCCAACTGCGGCGCTTCTACCTCGACCTCAACGATCCCGACTTCAAGGTCTCCCATGTAATCTTCCATCAGCGCTACTCCACCAACACCTTCCCAAGCTGGGACAAAGCTCAGCCCTTCCGCTTCCTGTGCCACAACGGCGAGATCAACACGATCGAAGGCAACCAGAATTGGATGAAGGCGCGCGAGCCGGAGTTGAATTCGCCAGTGTGGGGGAGCGAGATCGAGCGCCTGAAGCCGATCGTGGACGTCACCAGCAGCGATACCGGCCGCCTAGATAACGTCGTCGAGCTGCTCACCCTAGCTGGCCGCGACATTCGACATGCGCTCAAGATGCTGATCCCACAAGCCTGGGAGAAAGACCCCGACCTGCCGCCGGCAGTGAAGGGGTTCTTCCGCTACCACGCAGCGCTGATGGAGCCGTGGGATGGCCCAGCTTCGATAGTCTTCAGCGATGGAACGCTGATCGGCATGACCCTGGACCGCAACGGGCTGCGGCCGGCGCGCTACATGCAAACCAAGGATGGGCTGGTCTACGCCGGCAGCGAGATCGGCGCCCTGGAGGTTGAACCAGAACGCATTCTGTGCAGCGGCAAGCTCGGCCCCGGCCAGATGATCTGCGCCGACCTGCGCGCCCGCCGGCTGTACACCAACGACGAGATCCTAAAGGAGCTCTCCACCAGCAAGCCATACCGCGAGTGGGCAGCCCGCCAGCGGGTGCGCCTGGAAGAAGTGGCCAGGATCGTGATCGAGCAGCCGGCCGTCAACTCGGAAGCCCTGCTCGTCAAGCAGGCCCAGTTTGGCTGGACGAGCGAAGAGCTGACGATGGTGATCAAGACCATGTATGAGGACGGCACCGAGCCGGTCGGCTCGATGGGCGATGACACGCCGCACGCCGTGCTCTCGCCCAAGCCTCGTCCGCTGTTCAACTACTTCAAACAGCGCTTCGCCGAGGTCACCAATCCGCCAATTGATCACTTGCGCGAGGAGCAAGTGATGAGCCTGCGCGTGCTGCTAGGCCGGCGCGGTAACCTGTTGGCCGAAAGCGAGGAGCTGGCCCATCTGGTGCGCCTCAACAGCCCTGTGCTCTCCAACGAAGAGCTGAAGGCGCTGCAGTCACTGGACGATCCTGACTTCCAGTCAGTCATTTTGGACGCTACGTTCTCCGTCCAGGCCGCCAACAAGGCAGATAGCGGAGGCAAGTCGGCGCTGGAACAAGCGGTGCATCGGCTGTGCGACGATGCCGAGCGGGCGGTGCGTTTTGGCGCCAGCATCCTCATCCTGAGCGACAAGAAAGCCGGCCCGCAACGGGCAGTCATTCCAGCGCTACTCGCTGTTGGCGCTGTGCATCATCATCTGATGCGCTGCGGGCTGCGCAGCCGCGCCAGCTTGGTCGTCGAGAGTGGCGAAGCGCGTGAAGTTCATCACTTTGCCGTGTTGCTGGGGTATGGCGCGAGCGCAATCAACCCCTATCTTGCGCTCGACACTGCGCGCGAGGCCGTGCAGAATGGGCGAGTGCGCGACAAGTCGCTGAGCGAGAGCGACGTGGTCAAGCGCTATATCAAGGCAGTAGAGAAGGGCATCCTCAAGGTGATGTCCAAGATGGGCATCGCCAGCGTGGATGCCTACACCGGCGCGCAAATCTTCGAGGCAATCGGCCTCGCAAAGCAGGTAATCGAGGAATGTTTCGCTGGTACGCCCTCACGCGTGGGAGGCATCGGCTACGCTGAGATCGAGAAGGCTGTGCTCGCCTGGCACGCCAGCGCCTATCCTGCCATGAACGGCAAGGGCAGCAGTGAGACGCAAGTCAAGCTCGACCACCCTGGTTTCTACAAGGAACGCGCCGGCGGCGAGCCACATGGATATTCGCAGAAGGCGGTTCAAGCGCTACATAAGGCAGCGCGAGCCGAGAACGTCTTCGACTACACCGGCGAGGAATACGAGCTGGTCACTGGCATTGCGCGTACTAAAGTCAAGGCCTTCACAGTCAACGGCAACTTCGCGCAGGGGTTCAAGCTCTACAAAGAGTTCGCCAGCCTCTTCGAGGACACTCCCCAGCCCATCGAACTGCGCGACCTGATGGAGATCCGCTCCGACCGCGCGCCTATCCCGATAGAGGAGGTCGAGCCACTGACCAGCATTTTGAAGCGCTTCAGCACGGCGGCAATGTCGCTGGGGGCGCTTTCGCCCGAAGCGCACGAGACGCTGGCGGTGGCCATGACGCGGCTGGGCGGCCTGAGCAACAGCGGCGAGGGCGGCGAGGAGTCACGCCGCTTCACGGAGGAGGGCAACAGCGGCATCAAACAGGTAGCCTCTGGGCGGTTTGGCGTGACGCCGGCCTATTTGCTCAGCGCGTCTGAGTTGCAAATCAAAATGGCCCAGGGCAGTAAGCCGGGCGAAGGGGGACAAATCCCGGGACATAAGGTCACCGAATTGATCGCTCGCGTGCGCCACACAGTGCCAGGCGTAGCGCTGATCTCGCCCCCGCCTCATCACGACATCTACTCCATTGAAGACCTGGCTCAGCTCATCTACGACCTGAAACAGATCAACCCAGAGGCCAAGGTCAGCGTAAAGCTGGTAGCGCAGGCCGGCGTGGGCACGATCGCGGCCGGCGTGGCCAAGGCGATGGCCGACATCATCCTGATCAGCGGGCACAGCGGCGGCACAGGCGCCTCGCCGCTCAGCTCGATCAAGAACGCTGGCATACCTTGGGAGCTGGGCTTAGCCGAGACCCAGCAGACGCTGCTGGAGAACAACCTGCGCAGCCGCGTGCGCCTGCGGACGGATGGCAGCATGCGCACCGGCCGTGATGTGATCATCGCCGCGTTGCTGGGTGCAGACGAGTATTCGTTCGGCACTGCAGCGCTAATCGCTGAAGGGTGCATCATGGCGCGCGTATGCCATCTCAACACTTGTCCCGCAGGCGTAGCCACCCAGAAGCCAGAGTTGAGGGCCAAGTTCGACGGAAAGCCCGAGCACGTCATGGCCTATCTGCTCTACGTCGCCCAGGACGTGCGCGAACGGCTGGCACAGATGGGCTATCGCTCGCTCGATGAGATCATCGGTCGTTCCGACCTGATCGCACAGCGGGAACCGGCCCATGATGAGCTGCCAGATGTTCAGCACCGCGAGGGGATGCTGTCACTGAGCAAACTGCGCTACATCCCGCCTAAGCAGCGCCCGCTGCGCCATTGTGAGCCGGCGCCGAAATATCCGCCCAACACGCTCAACGAGATGATCGTGCAAGATGCCCGCACAGCCATCGAGCATCAATGGCCGATCCGCTTGCACTACACCATCCGAAATCAGGACCGCAGCATCGGCGCGCGCCTGAGCGGGGAGATCACCAAGCGCTACATGGACGGCGGCCTGCCGGCTGGCACGATCGAGATCAGCTTCCGCGGCTACGCCGGCCAGAGCTTCGGCGCGTTCACCACCAACGGCATGCGGCTACACCTCGTGGGCGCGGCCAATGACTATGTGGGCAAAGGCATGCGCGGCGGCGAGATCTCCATCCGCCCGTTCCCAGAGGTGACCTATAGCTGGGCGGATAACTACATCCTTGGCAATACCGCCCTGTATGGCGCGACTGGCGGTGCCCTCTTCGCAGCCGGTCGAGCTGGTGAGCGCTTCGCCGTCCGCAACAGCGGCGCGTGCGGCGTCGTGGAGGGGGTAGGAGACCACGCCTGCGAATACATGACCGGCGGGATCGTGGTCGTGCTGGGAACCACCGGCCGCAACTTCGCTGCCGGCATGACCGGTGGCATGGCCTTCATTTACGACCCGGACGGCACCTTCGTGAACCGCTGCAACACCGAGCTGGTGGACGTGGACCGCTTGACGCACCCCGGGATGAAGAAGCTGGTGAAGAGCCTATTGCGCCGCCACTATGAGTTGACCAACAGCGCGCGCGCCCGCGACCTGCTCACCCGCTGGGATGAGGCCTCGCTCTCCTTCCGCCGCGTGCTGCCCAAGGACCGCGTCGCGGAGATCGAAGCGATCAACGAGTTCTCGGACTTCCAGCAGACGTAGCCGGCAGAGGTTACATCATGTAAATTGGGTTGCTATAGATCCAGCCGCGCAGCCAGCCGCGAAAGAAGCGGCGCACCTCGGCGCGGTATGCGCCCGGCTCGCTGCTGATGTAGCTGAGCGCCCTGCCGAAGCGCATAGCGACGCGCCGGCCATTGCGCAGCAAGGTGATCAGCCCTGTCCCAGGGCAGCGGACTTCGAGGCGCACCGCGCCCTGGCGCTGAAGCTGTTCCCCCATCCAAGCATGCACCGCACCGCTGCGCGCGGTAAAGGAGAAGCCGCGCGCCGAGCCGGCCAGGTCGTAGGCGACGAAGCCCCTGCCCACTCGCAGAGCGCGATAGACCATCTGCTTGTCCTTCTCCACGTCGCCGCTCAGCGGGCGCTCGATCAAAAGGTGCGTGTTGACGCAGCGAAAGAGGTAGCTGTAGTCGAAGACGCGCTTGCTTAATAGGCCAAGTCGCACCGGCGTCCCGTGGGCATCCGCGTTGCCGATCCCTACTACGCGCCGGCCCTCCGCCAGCAGCGCGTCCCAGCGGCGCAGGGTAGCCTTGAACGGCCCGCGAATGAAGAGCGAGGGCAGCAGGATGGACACCAGCGCCAGAGCGCTGTTACTGAGGTAGGCCTTGAATTCGCTCATGTAATTCCAGATCTCGATGCCAGTAAAGCCGCGCACCTCCCAATCTAGCCAGGGGATCGCGTCCAGGTCAATATCGAGCGGGCTGGCGTAGTCAACCGGATGTGCCAGGAAGGACAGACCATCGCGCCGGTTGATTTCGTCCAGCAAGCGCTGCGGGTGAGTTGCCCAGCGGCACAGTTCGTCTTCTGCCTTGAAGACCAGGCAGTGATTCGCCTGCGGCTGGCGGCGCGCGTCGTGGATTTCCTCACCCACCAGCAAGAGCACGCCGTCAACATAGCCCTCCTTGCCGCCGACCAGCACGTTGTGGTCAGTCACGGCGACGACTTGAACGCCGGCGCGGGCCGCGGCCTGCGCGATCTCTCGGTGATAGGCGTGTCCGTCCGAGTAGGGCGTGTGCGCATGCAGGTTGGCGACGATCTCAACCATTTAAACGCGCGCGATTGTAAAGGAGCAAATAGACAGGTAGATCATGCTGGGCGCGCTGATATTCCTCTCCTGTAGGCTGCGAAAAGAACGCATCTGTCATGCCAACGCGAAGCATCTAAAATCCTGCCCGACCGAAGCCCCGCAAAGTCACTCATACCACCCCCAATTCCCCCGCGTGCGGGGGAAGTCCCCTTCTGATCCCCTGCACGCGGGGGAAAGAAAGGGGGCTGTCATGCTGAGTAACTGTGTTGAATGTCAAGGGGTGCTTGGAGACAAGTTCGGCTTCCACGGCTGATTGTGCCTGAGCATCGCATTCAAGATGCACACTAACTTGTGCATGGCCGCCACCAGCGCGACCTTGAACGGCTTGCCGCGCGCTATCAGTCGCTGATAGAAAGGCTTGATGACCGGGTTGTAGCGCGTCGCCGACAAGGTCGCCATATACAACACATTCCGCACATCCTGCCGACCGCCGTGAATCCGCCGTCGTTTGTCTTTACTACCGCTCTGGTTGACCATCGGCGCGAGTCCAGCAAGCGCTGCGACAGCCTTTGGGCCTAGCTTGCGTATCTCAGGTAGGCGGATCAGCAGGATGTTGGCCGTCACTGGGCCGACCCCAGGCACGCTCATGAGCAGCTTGAGCGCTGCTGAGAGCTCTTCGGACTGTTGCATCAGTTTATTAATCTGCTGCTCAACTTCAGCCAGCTGTTGCTCTAGATACTTCACGTGGTCCTGGATATA
>DAOTYZ010000202.1:0-5694 GCA_034434555.1 Candidatus Roseilinea sp. | reverse complement strand
TCTCCTTAAGTTCACGAAATCAGAACGCGCTGCTCACCCTCGAAAGATACTAACACAAGTCGCGCGCCAGCGCAACCGCGCCCAGGACGCCGGCCCGCCCACCCAGCGCCGGCGGCACGATGTACTCGTCAATCCGCGCCAGGATCGCCTCGTGGACAATATAGCCATTCAGCAGCGCCTGTACCCGCGCGCGGATCATCGGGAAGAGGAAGCGCTGCTCCATCACCCCGCCGCCCAGGATGATGCGCTGCGGCGAGAGCATGCAGATCGTGTTGGCCAGCGCCAGCGCGATGTAGTCCGCCTCCAGCGCCCAGGCTGGGTGATCCGGCGGGAGCGTCTGTGGGTCGGCCCCCCAGCGCCCGGCGATCGCCGGCCCGCTTGCCAGGCCCTCGAAGCAATCGCCGTGATACGGACAGCGCCCAGGATACGGGTCGCGCGCGCGATCGTGCGGCAGGAAGACATGCCCCATCTCGGGATGGACCAATCCGTGCATCAGCCGGCCGGCGATCATGCCGCCGCCGCCGACCCCGGTGCCGATGGTATAGTAAACGAACGTGTGCAGCCCTTGCGCCGCACCCCACACATACTCGCCATACGCTGCTGCGTTCACGTCGGTATCGAACGCCACCGGCACGTTCAGCGCGCGGCGGATCGCGCCGGCGAAGTCGGTGTTCCGCCAGCCGGGCTTGGGCGTGCTGGTGATGTAGCCGAAGGTCGGCGAGCGCGGGTCAGGGTCCACCGGCCCAAACGAGCCGATGCCGACTGCCCTCAGCGGCACCCCGCATGACCGGAAGAAGGCGATCACCTGCGCGAGCGTCTCTTGCGGGGATGTGGTGGGGATGCGCGCATGATGCACAACGTCATCGGGCCCGGTGGCGACGATGCAATTGAACTTGGTGCCGCCGGCTTCGATGCCGCCGAAGTAATCAGAAGCCATGGAAACGCTCGAAGTCAAAGAAGCTGTGACGCTCATCCCGCCCTATGGCGGCCAACTCGTCAACCTGATTGTAGACGAAAGCCAAGAGTTGATGGCGCTGGCCACGCGCCTGCCCTCGATTCAGCTTTCGCCCCGCGCGCTGTGCGACCTGGAGCTGCTGGCGACCGGCGCGTTCTCGCCGCTGGATCGCTTCATGGGGCGCGCAGACTACCTGCGCGTCCTGGCCGAGATGCGCCTGGCCGATGGGACGCTCTTTCCCATCCCGATCACCCTGCCCGTAGAGGCGCGGGATGTGCATCTAGACCGACCAGTGGTGCTGCGCGACGCGCGCAACAACCCGTTAGCCATCATGTGGATCGAAGAGGCCTATCCCTGGGACCTCGCCGAGGAGGCGCAGGCTGTGCTGGGCACGACCGATTCGCGCCATCCGCTGATCCCGGAAATGATGCGCTGGGGCAATACCTACATCTCGGGGCGCATTCAGGTGCTCAACCTGCCCAAGGCGTATGACTTCATCGAGCTGCGACGCACGCCGGCGCAGACCCGCCAGGCACTGGCCGCGCTGGGCCATGCCAACGTTGTGGCCTTCCAGACCCGCAACCCGCTGCACCGCGCCCATGAGGAGCTGACCAAGCGCGCCGCAGCCAGCGTCGGCGGCAGCCTGCTGATCCATCCAGTCGTCGGCATGACCAAGCCCGGCGACGTGGACCACTACAGCCGCGTGCGAATCTACAAAGCCTTAGTAGAGAACTACTACGACCGGCGCAGCACGCTGCTCAGCCTGCTGCCGTTGGCGATGCGCATGGCCGGCCCGCGCGAGGCGCTCTGGCATGCCATCATCCGCCGCAACTACGGCGCCACGCACTTCATCGTTGGCCGCGACCACGCCGGCCCCGGCAAGGATAGCCACGGCCGACCGTTCTACGGCCCCTACGACGCACAGGCGCTGGTGCGCCAACACGCCGACGAGATTGGCGTGCAGATGATCCCGTTCCAGGAATTGGTCTATCTGGCAGACCGCGATGAATACGTCGAGGCTGATCGTGTGCCGGCGGGCGCGCGCGTCATCTCCATCTCCGGCACGCAAGTGCGCGACGAATTCCTGGCCAAGGGCCGGCCGCTGCCGGAGTGGTTCACCCGCCGCGAGACCGCCGAAATCCTGACCAGCACCTTCCCGCCCCGCCACAAACAAGGGTTCTGCGTCTGGTTCACCGGCCTCAGCGGCGCCGGCAAGTCCACCGTGGCCGAGGCGCTGGTCGCCATGCTGCTGGAACGCGGCCGCCAGGTGACGCTGCTCGACGGCGACGTGGTGCGCACGCATCTCTCCAAAGGGTTAGGCTTCAGCCGTGAGGACCGCGACACCAACATCCTGCGCATCGGCTTCGTCGCCGGCGAGGTGGTGCGCCATAACGGGATCGCCATCTGCGCCGCGATCAGCCCCTACCGCGCCACGCGCGACGCCGTCCGCCGCATGATCGAAGAGATCGGCGAGGGTCGCTTCGTCGAGGTCTTCGTGGACACCCCGATCGAAGTCTGCGAACAGCGCGACGCCAAGGGCATGTACGCACGGGCACGCCGCGGCGAGATCAAGGGCTTCACCGGCGTGGACGATCCTTACGAGCCGCCGATCGCCCCTGAAGTCACCCTTGATACAGTGAACGAGTCACCCGAGCGCTGCGCCGGGCGCATCATCGAGTATCTGGCGCGCGCCGGCTTTCTGCTGCGCTAACGGGTTCAGCTCCCCACCACGCACCTGGTGGCGCAGCCGCAGACTGTTGCCGACGACGAAGAGCGAGCTGAAGGCCATCGCGCCGGCGGCCAGGATCGGCCCATATTGCTGAAAGACCCCCAGCGCGGCCAGCGGGATCAGGAGCAGGTTGTAGAAGAACGCCCAGAACAGATTCTGGCGAATCCCGCGCGCCGTCGCCCGCGCCAGGTCAATTGCCTGGACGACTTGGCGCAGATCGCTGCGCATGAGCGTGACGTCGGCGGCTTCGATGGCCACGTCGGTCCCGCTGCCAACGGCGATACCCACGTCGGCCTCGGCCAGGGCAGGTGCGTCGTTGATGCCGTCGCCCACCATGGCGACCAATGCGCGCGCCGAGCGGCGACGCGGCATTGCAATGGCCAGCTTCAGCGCGGCGATCCGCGCGGCCTTCTCCCCCGGCATGACCTCGGCTAGCACCTCGTCTATGCCAAGTTCCTCAGCGACGGCCCGCGCAGCCGGCGCGTTATCGCCGGTCAGCATGAGGGTGCGAATGCCGCGCTGTTTTAGCGCAGCGATCGCCGTGCGCGACTCGGGGCGCGCGGTATCGCGCAGGCCAATCGCGCCGGCCAGCCGGCCATCTACCGCGACCAGCATCACCGTGCACCCGCGCGCCTGCAAACGCGCGATCTGCGCCTCCGCGCGTTCATCCAGCACGATGCCCTGCTGCGCCATCAGCCGCGTGCTGCCGACGGCGATGGTGCGCTGGTCGTCCCCTGTCGAATGGGCAACAGCGAACACACCCATGCCGGGCAAGGCGCGGAACTGCGCCGTCAGCGCGGGCTGAATTGCGCGGGCCTTGGCTGCCTCTACGATTGCCTTGGCCAGCGGGTGCTCGCTGTGCTGCTCCGCGCCCGCGGCGAGCGCGAGCAGCGCGTCGGGCGCGGGGGCGCACGTTTGGTCAAACACCATGACCTCCACCACGGTCGGGCGACCCTGGGTCAAGGTGCCGGTCTTGTCGAACGCGATGAGGCCGACCCGTGCGGCCTGCTCCAACGCTGTGCTGTTCCTGAATAAGACGCCCAGCTCCGCCCCGCGGCCCATGCCGACCATGATCGCCGCCGGCGTGGCCAGCCCCAGCGCACACGGGCAGGCGACCACCAGCACGGCCACCGCGTTGATCATGGCGCGCTGAAAATCGTCGCCGAGCGCCAGCCACGCCGCAAAAGTGCCGATGGCAATCAGCATCACCGCTGGCACGAACACCGCCGAGACGCGATCGGCGAGGGCTTGGATAGGGGCTTTGCTGCCCTGGGCCTGGGCCACCAGGCGCACGATCTGGGCGAGGACGGTATCTTGCCCAACGCGGGCCGCTTCGTAGCGCAACACGCCCTCCCGATTGACTGTGCCGGCGATCACCGTGTCGCCAGGCCCTTTGTCGCGCGGCACGCTCTCGCCAGTGATCATGCTCTCATCCACCGCCGAATGGCCGGCGACCACGACGCCGTCCGCGGCGATGCGCTCGCCGGGCCGCGCGACGAGCAGGTCGCCGATATTGATAGAAGCGACCGGCACATCCTCTTCCTCAAGCGATCCATCCGCCCTAGGGCGCAGGCGGCGCGCGGTCTTCGGCGTCAGGTCGAGCAGGTGCTCGATGGCCGCGCCGGCTTGGCCCTTGGCCCGCGCCTCCAGGTATTTACCCAGGCTGATCAAGGCCAGGATGACCGCAGCGGTCTCGAAGTAAACATGCCCATCCACCCAGCCGAGCAGGACGGCGCAGGAATAGCCAAAGGCCGCGCTCGAGCCGAGCGCAACCAGCACGTCCATGTTCGGCGCGCCGTTGCGCAGGGCTGTGTAGCCGTGGATGTAGAAGGGCCAGCCGACGTAGAGCTGCACGGGCAGCGCCAGCGCGAAGAGCAGCCAGTTCAAGACGGCCTGTTCAGAAGCGTGATGAGCGGCGTGTCCGCCGGGCGGGGCGAAGGCCGGCCCGAGCAGCAGACCGAGGTCGCGGCCCATGCTGAGCGCAAACGTCGGCAACGCCAAAAGCAAACCGACGATGGCCCGCCGACGGCGCTGCGCCAGCTCCGCCTGGCGCGCGGCGCGGGTCGCGTCCAGCGCCGCGCGACTGCCTAGGTCGGCGGGGCGGGCGGGCACGTCGTAGCCGGCTTTGCGGATGGCCGCGACGATCTGCGCGATGCTCGCTGCGCCGGGGGTGTACTCCACCGCTGCCCGCTCGCTGGCCAGGTTGACGCTGACCGAGGCCACGCCCGGCAGCTTCCTCACCGCGCGCTCGACGGCGCGGGCGCAGTTGGCGCAGGTCATGCCGCTAATTGGCAGTTCAACTTGGCTCATTTGTCCACCGGCGGATAGTCAATCTCAACCAGGCGCGCGCGAATGGCCTCCCAGTTCGTCCGCTCGTCCCAGGCGATCGTCACCCGTTTTGTCTTGGGGTCGCCCTCGACGCGCAGCACGCCGGCGAGTTCGCTCAGCTCGGCCTGGATAGCCTTGACACAACCCTGACAACTGATGTTCGGGATCGAGACGGTGATCGTGTTCATCCGTTTACTCCAGATAGCATCGCTTCCAGCTCGGCAGGGTGAGCCAGCGTCGCCACCAACAGGGCTTTGATCGTATGCAGCCGATTCTCTGACTGCTCGAAGGCCAGGTTCGCCGGCGATTGGAACACCTCGTCGGTCACCTCCAGCCCCTTCAGGCCGATGCGGGCGAAGATCTGCTGGCCGATGGTCGTCTGATCATCGTGGAAGGCCGGCAGGCAGTGCATGAACTTGACGTTGGGATTGCCTGTCAACGCGATCGCCTGCGCGTTCACCTGATACGGCAGCAGCAGGGCGATGCGTTCGTCCCACACGCGCGGGTCTTCGCCCATAGACACCCACACGTCGGTATGGACGAAGTCCACGCCGCGCAGGCCAGCAGCCACATCTTCGGTGATCGTCACGCGCGCGCCGCTGTGGGCAGCGATCGCGTGGGCGCGCTGCTGAAGCGTTGGCTCTGGCCACAGCGCGCGCGGGGCGACGATGCGTACGTCAGC
>DAOTYZ010000201.1:0-8218 GCA_034434555.1 Candidatus Roseilinea sp. | reverse complement strand
GGCCAGGGGCAAGGCTAATTCTCACGCGGAGAACGCGGAAAGATGATATAGAAAGCACAGCGTCCCTACCGGCGTCTTCTGCGGCCCAGAAGCGGGGCGTCCAGAAATCGCGTTGCCCCTATTGGTGAATGCACCCTGCATCGGGTGCTTTCAAAGCCTGCGCTATAATTTAGGCACCTGGGGGCGTAGCTCAGTTGGTTAGAGCGTTGCGTTGACATCGCAAAGGTCACAAGTTCGAATCTTGTCGCTCCCACTCCTCCCAACTGATTAAGCTCGCAGCAGCACCTGGCTAGCGCAGTGTGGTCCGCCATACCCACCGGACAGCGCCTCAAAATCCACGAGTGACACGTCTACGTCGAACGCGCGCAAGCGCTGCAGGAACGCTGCGCCGGCTTGCTTCACCGCGACCACCCTGCGCGGCCCGAGCGTGAGCACGTTCGCCGCGAACTGCGCCTGCTCGGTCTTGCTTATCGGGATAACCTGGATGCCTTTCTCTGCCAGATAGCGAGAGAACAAGACCGTGCGCGTGAGCGTGTAAGTGCACGCTGCCGCCGTCCCCTGAGGGGTGTAAACCCTCACCGCCGGTTCGGCGTCGCCTGCCAGGCGAGCGTCCAGACACACCGCCAGGTTGCGGTCGAGCATAGCAAAGTATGTGTCGAGGTGCATCTCGTCCATGCCTTGCTGAGGCGCTTCCACCACGGCCACTTCCACATGGCCGTACACACCGTTCTCCAGGCACTGACGCACGCCTGCCTCGTTGGTGAGCAGCCCTTGTCCCTGGAGCACAAAGTCTCCGCATGGGATGAAGTCACCGCCTTCCAACGTTCCAGGCGGCTGAACGCGATAAATCGGCTGGATGCCGAGCGACTCCAGCGCGCAGGCCGCCAAGTCATTCTCGACAGTTCGATTGGCCAGCTTCAGGCGCGTAATGACGACACCGGCCGATGTGGTGATCAACGGGTCGCGCATGTAGTATGGGCTGAGCGGCGCCAGCGAGAAGCGGGTGCTAAAGCGCGTGGTGGGGTCGAGCATATCGGCATTGTGAGCGACGTGAAGCGTGGGCCTCAGCATCAGCACATCCACCAAGCTGTCGGCATCCAGAGCTTGAAGCGCCGCTTCGAGCTGGGCCAGCGCCTCCTCACGTGCTTCTGCGCCAAGCGCAGGATCGAAATCGAGAGCGACTGCCTGACGCGCCCATTTGACGAGCCTGGCGCGGTCGGCCCCGGCCAACAGTGTGCGCAGCTCGAGCACGCGCACGCCGTGGTCCTCGAGCAGATGGCGGTAGGCGCGATGTTCTTCGCGCGCTTTGGCCAGCGAGAAAGGGCGTAGGAAATTTGCCGCGCCGGTATGAAGGATCGAGAACAGCGTCTCGATGGCTGGTTCGCACAAGAGCGCAACGCGCGCCGGCAGCCACTCTGCCGGCTGCTGCGGCGCAAAGGGGGGGAATGCGCGCGCTGTCATGTTTATTCACTCCGAAGGGCGAGGAAGACGCGCGTGCTCCCCGCACTGCGCAGGGCCTGAGCGAGTTGCTCCGCGTGCGTTGCGTCGCGGGCCAGCGCGATCATATTGCCGCCGCGCCCGCCGCCGCTCATCTTGGCCCCGAGCGCGCCGGCTGCGCGAGCCGCCTCGCACAGCGCATCCAGCGCGGGCGAGGATACGTCGAGTTGCTGAAGGTAGGCGTGATTCTGATTCATCAGCAAGCCAAGTTGAGTCAGGTCGGCGCGCTCAATTGCCCGGCGTGCGTCATAGACCAGCGCGCCGATCGCGTCAAAGAGCGCCTCGTAACGGCTGCGCTCGCGCTCCCAGCCGGCCCGCACCGCACCAACCGGGATATGGGTAGGTGTGGCTACGCCAGTGTCGGCGATCACCAACGGAAGATCTACAGGCGCATCAAACGCTTCCGGCGCCTTACCGCGCACAAACCACACCGGCTGCTCATAAGCAATCACGGTGTTGTCTATGCCGCTGGGTGAGCCGTGATAGAGCTGCTCGCCTTCGTAGGCCAGCGCGCTCACCTCGGCCGGCGACAGCTCCCGCCCAAACCACGCTGCCAGCGCACGGACTATTGCAATTGACACCGCTGCGCCGCTGCCGAGATTAGCGCCGATCGGAATGTCCGAGTGAATCGTCAGCACAGCCTGTGGCGGTTGCTCGCCGAGTCGCTCCAGGGCTGCCCAGGCAACTCGCGCCAGCGGGTCATGGGTGTGGCGCGCGTGCTGTGAAAGGTAGAAGGAGATGCCGATATCTGGCGCAACAATCTGGAAGGGGGCGCTGCTGGGCTGGAGACGAGCGAAGGCGCGCAACTCGGGGAGTGGGAGGGCGATCGCTGGTCGGCCATACACCACGGCATGTTCACCACACAAGATGACCTTGGCACATGCGCTGCGCTCGATTTGGAAAACGTCCATGCGTGCGCTGCTGTGATGTAAGGGGGTGCGTTTCTGCCCGTGGTTATGGGCATACCAGCGCAAGAATTGTAACGTGTGCGTTCACAATTTGAGGCGGGTAACTCTATATGCTCGGCGGCTCAGCACGGGGGGCATCAGCGCTTTGCCTTGCCCTGTCACCCTGAGTGAAGCGAAGCGACGGTCGCGCTTGATTGAGGCGCTGCGTGAGGCCGGCGCGGCTTTGGTGAACGCGGGCGCTTGAATGCTTCGCGTGAGGGCGCAACGCCGCCGCGCCCTTGGCATGACAAGGGTGCAGGCAGGATATTTAGCGCCTGGGCGGAGCTTTAAAGCAGCCCGTAAATCCGTTTGGCCAAGACCGCACAGCGTTCATCGCCCTACAGCGCTGTGCTCGTTTAACGCTCTGGCCTGTGCTTCAAGGGATTGCGGCCTGAAGTACTGGCTCAGGATGCGCCCCGTTGGTTTTTGGCAGCGGCACGCGCGCTGGCTGGGCAGCCGCCTGCGGCGCTTGATTATTCACCGGCAGCGCCGGGCGGAATTTGTAGCCGTAGATCAACATGCCGTGCTCGCCATCCTCGCGCAACACGCGGGTCACCATCTCTACCGGCATGCCGATCCATACTTCGGATTCGTCCACGTCGGTAAGCTGAGCGGTGACCAGCGGCCCTTCAGCGAGCCGCACCAGCGCGACGATATACGGGACGAACTTCTCATAACCTTCAGGCGCGACGTGCACCACGCTATAGGAATACACTTCGCCCTTGCCGCTGAACTGGACAGCCGTCCGTGCTTCGTGTCCACACACTGGGCACGCATCACGCGGCGGGAAGATGCGATGGCCACACTGCGGGCACTTCTCGCCAACTAATTGATAGCGCTGTTTGGTCGTTCGCCAATATCGTGCTACTTCCATTGCTCTCTCCTCACTGCTACTAAATGCGCTCTAGGATCGTCGTCACTACCGTTGCGCCACTGCCACCGATGTTCTGAGCCATGCCGAGTCGGGCGTTCTTCACCTGATTGAGGCCGGCCTCTTCGCGCAGTTGTTGAGCCACCTCGACGATTTGATACATGCCGGTCGCGCCCACCGGATGGCCACGGGCTTTCAGCCCGCCCATCGTGGTGATCGGGATGCGCCCATTCAGCCCAATCTCCCCTTCCATTGCCAGGCGCACCCCATGGCCGCGCGGCGCGAACCCGGCTGCCTCCAGCGAGAGCGCGCTCATGATGGTGAAGGCATCATGAACCTCGAACACGTCAATATCAGCCGGCCCGACGCCGGCCATGGCATACGCCTTCTGCGCGCTGAGCGCGCCCCCCTCCAGATAGAGCGGGTCGCGCCGGTCATGGACGGCCAGCGTATCGGTTGCGATTGTCGTCGCGCGAACGCGCACTGGCTTATCGGTGAACTCTCTCGCAATGCTCGTCGGCGCCAAGATCACGCATGCCGCGCCATCGGCGATCGGCGAAGAGTCGAGCAAGTTGATCGGGTCGGCGATCGGCTTGGCTTCGGCGAACTGTGCGGCGGTGATAGGCGAACGAAACATTGCGTAGGGATTGTTGACCGCGTTGGCATGGGCGTTGATCGCAAAGTTGGCGAAGTCCTCTTTGCGATAGCCATGCTCATGCATGTAGCGCCGCATTAGCAGCGCGTTGATGCTCACAAACGTCAGGCCCTGAAGGGCTTCGTACTCTGCGTCCGCGGCCATCGCCAGGGCGCTGGTCACCGTGCTGCCCTGCTGGTCAGTCATCTTCTCTACGCCCATACAAGCCACCAGGTCGCAGAGGCCGCTGGCGACCGCCATGTAGCCCACCCGCAGTGCGGCTGCGCCGCTGCCACAGGCGGCCTCGACCTTTATCGCCTCAATGCCGCGCAAGCCGGCGAAGTCGGCGATCAGCGCCCCCAGGTGCTCCTGAGCGGTCAGTTCGCCGGAGAGCATGTTGCCAACGTATAGAGCGTCCACGCGCTCGACCCCGGCACTTTGCATCGCTGCGAGCAGCGCCTGATAGGCCAGCTCGCGCAGGCTCTTGTCCCAGTGTTCGCCCACCGGGGTTTGACCAATTCCGATAATTGAAACGTCTCGCATGGCTAGAGGATGTAGTTCTCCTTCAATCGCGCGTAGCGGGCGTAATCCACCGGCACGCGGCGATCCACGTAAGTCCGCGTTGTCCAAACGTGCGGGGTGGGCAGCGAGCGCCGCACCCGTAGGCAGAAGGCATCACTGCCGGCTCCGCTGCCGAACGAGGCCAGCAAGATGCGCTCACCCGGTTGGGCGATGTCCAAGACGGCCGTCAGGCCGATCAGCGCAGAGCCGGCGTATGCGTTGCCGATCTCGTTCACCAGCAAGCCTGGCGTGATCTGGGCTCGCCTAAACCCCAATTCCTCGCCCACCTTGAGCGGGAACTTGACGTTGGGCTGATGAAAGACAGCATAGGCAAAGTCTTGCGCCGAAAGCCCGATCTGCGCGAACAGTGCCCGCACGGACTGGGTGATGTGGTGAAAGTAAGCCGGCTCGCCGGTGAAACGGCCGGCGTGTTGTGGGAACTGTTCGTGCTGGCGGCGCCAGAAATCGGGCGTGTCGGTGACGAACGAGACAGAGCCTTCTATCTCTACCAGCGCATATTCGCTGGGTCCAAGGATGAATGCGGCTCCACCTGCGCCGGCGGTGTATTCCAACGCATCCCCAGGGCGGCCTTGTGCCGCGTCCATGCCGATTGCCAGCGCGTAGCGGGTCATGCCGCTGCCGACGAAGCCAATGGCGGCTTGGATGGCCTCGGTGCCGGCTTTGCAGGCGAACTGCCAGTCGGCTGCCTGTGTGTATGGGGTTGCGCCAATTGCTTCGGCGACGATGGTGCTGGTGGGCTTCACCGCATAAGGATGTGACTCGCTGCCCACCCACACTGCGCCGAGCTGTGCCGGGTCGAACGTGGGATCGGCTGCCTGGGCACGAGCCAGCGCGTTGCGCGCCGCCTCGATGCTCATTGTGACTACATCCTCATCTAGCCCCGGCACGGCCTTCTCGCGGATGGGCGGGGGCGTGTTACCCGCCGTCCATAACTCGGAAATCGCCTGGCCGGCCAATCGGTAACGCGGCACATAGGCACCGTAGCCGATGATGCCGACAGGGCGAACAGGTTTCATCAATTCCATCTCTACTCTTTTCCCAGATTTATCCCAAGCTCTTTTGGGTTATCCTCGCTGTTGGTTGGCCTGCGTTGTTCTACAGGCACTCACATTCTATGGAGCGGAGACTCTCAAAAGCAGGCAACTTGAAGGGGAAGTCCTAAGTGGGTAGGTTCTGATAGTGAAATTTAGCACAAACTAAGAGGGCTGACAGGAGGGACAGAAGAAGGTGCTGCGCTGGGCGACCAGGATGCGCTGAATCGGTTGTCCACAACGATGGCAAGGCTGGCCGGCCCGGCCATACACAGCAAAGTGCTCTTGGAAGTGGCCACCTGGGTAGACCCAGTCAAAGCTTGCGCCGTTGGCTGCGATGCCGGCTCGCAAGACATGTTGAATCGCTGTATGCAAACCTACCAGCTCTGCCTCGCTCAGCGTAGCCACTGAGCGCTTTGGGTGCAAGCCTGATAAATAAAGAGATTCGTCGGCATAAATATTACCGATGCCAGCAATAAAAGTTTGATCCAATAATAAAGGTTTTAACGCCCCGCGCCGGCTGCGCGCCCGCGCCACGAAGACCTCGGCCGAGATCGCCAGCGCGTCAGGGCCGAGCTTGCCGAGCACAACGGCCGAGTCGGTCACCCACCAGGCACGGCCAAACTTGCGCGCGTCCTCAAAGCGCAACGCCAACCTGTCGTCCAATCGCCATACCAGGCGCGCATGACGCGTCAGGGCCTGCGCCTCTGGCACGACTTCTAACCGACCGCTCATTCTGAGATGGATAACCATCACAGAGTCGGTCGTCTGGTGCGCCTGCGACGCAGGCAGGCGCAAGCCGATCAGCAAATATTTGCCGTAACGCTCCACGGCCCGCACTTGGGCGCCGACGAGGCCCTGCGCGAAAGCAGATGGGGATGGATGCGCCACTTGGCGCGGCCAGAGCACGGCGACGTCTTGGATGGTTCGCCCGATGAGCGCCGGCGTGCCCATGCGCAACGTGCGCGCCACGGTCTCGACTTCTGGCAACTCTGGCATTCTCGCGCGAGAGACCTATTGGTCTATCGTCAACCGCATGTGGACGAGGGTGCGGCTGACCCGAAAGCCGGCTGCCTGAAGCGCTTGGCGGACGGGTAGGCAAGAGGCGACGTGGGCCGCGTAGATTGGCTTGCGCACGTATTTCGCCAGCCGGCTTAATCCCCCCTGAACGAGCTGAAACACATCGTCCTGTGTGGCGTCCGAGGTTGGAAAGACTTCCAGATAGTGGTAGCTGCCGTCAATGACGGCGCGCGTGCGCACAGCGCCGAGCACCTTTTCGCCTGCGCCAGACATGAGCAACAGCCAGTGATCGGGGTTGCCGCTCAGGGCATTCACCAGCGTCCAGCGCAGACCCAGACGATACACGCGCGCGTTGAACGGCTCGGCGAACGTCAGCGCCTCTGGAATATGCTGCTTTGCCAGCGTCCAAATAAGTTCGCGGTCGGACCAGCGCGCGCTGCGCAGCTTGGGGGCAAGCGGACAATCGAGCGGCAGACCAACGAGCGCTGTGCGCAAAAAATGAACCACCTCACCCACGCGCTGAAAGCCCAGTTTCTCGTATAGATGCAGCGCAGCGTGATTGGCGACATTGGCCTGAAGAGCAACGTAGCGCGCGCCGTGCGCAGCCGCATACTGGATGCACGCTTCTACAACTGCGCGGCCAATGCCGCGGTTGCGATAGGCCGGCTGGGTGGCGACGTTGCCGATCACCCAGGTGTCTCGTCGCGTGACGTTGCGTTGGATCGAGGCATTGGCGATCACCCGGCCATCTTCCACCCACACAAAGCCAGTCGTGTTGCTCAACAACAGCGCGTCGAGCAAGCTGTAGTTGCGCAGCGCGTGGATCAGGCGTTCGCCCTCGTCGCTCTCGGCTTCCTCACGAAAGGCAACCTCCAGCAGGTTGGCCACGGCGCGCCCATCGCGCCAGGGGTCAATCTGCCGGACGTGTGGATTGGATGGATGAAATTTGGTGCGCGCTTCAACGGCCACCGCTTAGAGATTGTACTGCGCCTCTTGATACCGGGGTGCATCTGGGCGCGTTCACCAATGGGGGCAACACAGCGCGCCTTCTGGGCAGCGACCAAGGATGCTGTGCCTTCAAAAATCCTCGCCTTCTGCGCGTCTCCGCGTGAGATCGGCCTTGCCTCCAACTGTGAACGCACCTGGAGTGGCCCGAGCGCGTTCACCAATACTATCCCCAGCGAATTTTGCATCGAGGTACCGGGAGTGCGCCACTTGAAGGTAATGCAAGAAACGCGCACCGCAGAGGCGCGAAGGACACAGAGATTTTTACATATCCTCTGCGCTCTCTGCGCCTCTCATCTCGGTGAGCCAAATCACCCCAAAGTTGAGCACTCCCAGTGAATAAAGACCGCGCGCATCAGCTATAATAACAAAGCGTATAAGCGGGCATAGCTGAGGTGGCACAGCGCTTGCCTTCCAAGCAAGAGATCACGGGTTCGAGTCCCGTTGCCCGCTTACACTCATCATCTGAACATCGAAAGGGAAATCCCCCAAGCGAGATCGAGCGCCTCATGAAAGCAATTGTGACTGCCAGCTTGCTCAACGTCCGATTGAAACCCGCAATGGACGGCGCGATCATCGGCATGCTCCCCAAAGGGGCGAAGCTGAGCGTGCTCGCTGTGCGCGATGGCTG
>DAOTYZ010000200.1:0-3474 GCA_034434555.1 Candidatus Roseilinea sp. | reverse complement strand
AGCTGCTCGGCACCTACGTATCTGAGCACCCACTACAGGCTCAACTCGGCGCCCTTCAAGACTACGTCACTCACACCAGCGCCACCCTGACTGAGGCCGACCATGGCCAGCGCGTCGTGATCGCCGGCGTGGTTACTGCGCTGCGCACGCACACCACGAAGGCCGGCAAGACCATGGCCTTTGCCGAGGTCGAGGACATCTACGGCCGGCTGGAGCTGACCATCTTCCCGCAGACTTGGGCGGACTATCAACACCTCTTTCAGAAAGACAAGCCGCTGCTGATCTGGGGCAAGGCGGAGGTTAGCGCCGGCGGCGTTCCCAAGCTCCTGGTCGAGAAGGCCAGCGACTCCTTCGAGGTTGCCCGCAGCGCCGATGGCGATCCACTGGTCGAGCCGCCTGCTACAAGCGTCAGCGACGACGTGATCAATGATTACTTTGAGAATGCGCTCTACGAGGCGATCGCCAAGGTCGAGGCGCAGTCCAACGAGGCGTCACCTGCGCGGATAGATTCTGCTCAGTCGCCTTCTCCGTCGGCCAGCGCGACGGCACAGCCACAGGACGAGGCCATCCAGAACCCCCATCCACGCGCGCAAGACCTGCCGCCGATCTTTGCGGCGCATGCGCCGATTTATGTCGTTCTCCAGCGCAACGGCGATTCGCGCAGCGACGTTGCCCGCCTGGAGGCCGTGTTACAGACGCTGCGCAAGTACAGGGGCAGCCGGCCTTTCGCTATCGTCCTGCAGTTCGATGACGGTAGGAAGGTGACCATTGACTTCCCTAACGATGCCACCAACGACTGCCCGGAATTGCATCAGGAGCTGCGCAACATCGGGGCGCGCTGTTTGGTTTAAAAGAGGCTAGGCCGACGTCTGCGACGTGTCGTCCTCGCTCTCCCAACTAATGATCCACACGCACAGGCCGGCCAGCCCGATTGTCGCAAGGATCAGAAACAGCCACTGATTCCACAACAGCCCCACGTCGCGCGCGGCGATGACGAGGATGATCACCATGCCAATCGCCAGCAGGATCCAGGCTGCCAGGCGCGGGTGTTTCTCGGCAAAAGCCTTGAACTTGGCAAACATGCTGCTCGGATTGTAGTCCAAAGTCACTCAGTTGCACCCAAGCGCCTGCATCGCTGCGTGCGTGGAGAGAAAGAAGCGTTCTGGGCCAAAACGCGCCACAAAGCCCGACTTCAATAGCTGGCGATAGATCGGCCCCTTGACCGAGGTCAAGACCAGCGTCACGTTGATCGCCTTGAGCCGGCGATCTGTCGCCTCTAGCGCAGAGAGCGCGCTCAGGTCAATGCGGTTGACGGCGCTGCAATCGAGCACGATATGGGTCGCCTGCGGGTGATCCAGGGCGGCGTTGAGCAACGCATCCTCCAGCGCGCTGGCTGTCGCAAAGTACAAGCTCTCGTCTATGCGCAAGGCGACGACATGAGGGCATGTTTTCACCGTATAGCGCTCGACGCTTTTATATGTCTCCGTGCCCTCCAGCCGGCCGATCACCGTGATGTGCGGGCGCGAGGTGATCCAAAGATGAACGGCCAATGCAGAGACAATGCCCAGCAACAGCCCAGCTTCGACGCTCAGCAGCAACGCGCCGGCCAACGTCACGACCAGCGTCAACCAGTCCGCTCGGCTATAGCGCCAGGCCTGCCGAACGATCTCCAGGTCGGGCAGGCTGATCACGGTGGAGACAATCGTGGCTGCCAGCACAGTCTGCGGCAGATAGTAGAACAATGGCGTGAAGAAGAGCAAGACGCAAGCGATCACCAGCGCGGCGAAGAGCGAAGAGAGCTGCGTGATAGCGCCAGAGGCGACGTTAATGGCTGAGCGGGCGAATGACCCACTGACCGGTAGGCCGCCGGTGAAAGCAGCGACGATGTTGGCCGCGCCCAGGGCGATCAACTCTTGGTCAGCGTCCACCTTCTCACGCTGCCGGCTGGCGAGCGATTTGGCGATTGAGACGCTGCCTACGTAGCTGATCGCGGTCAGGATTAAGAGCGAGGGTAAAACCGCGCCCAGCATGTCCACGGAAACGAACGGCATCGTCAACGGCGGCAGCCCAGCCGGCACTCGCCCAACGATCTGCAAATTGGCGGATTCGTCCAGCCGCAGCAGCCAGGTCAGCAAGGTGCCTGCGCTCACCACCACCAGCCCGCCGGCGCGCGCCACCAAGCCGGCTACGATTTCGGAAGTGCCCAGGCGCGTCAACCATCGCCCAAGGCAGCGGTTAAACACCAGCATCACGGCGATGCTGGCGCCACCCATCATCACGGCGAAGGGATTGGCGCTGGGCAGCGCCTCCACCAAATGAATCGCCTCGAACAAAGGCGGGGCCGGACCAGCGAGCGAGACGCCCAGCAGGTGTTTTGTCTGGCTCAGGATGATGACGATGACGGCTGCGGTGGTGAAGCCGGAGAGCACCGGATAGCTGAGGAAGTTCACTATGAAGCCGATGCGCAAGTAGCCCAAGACGACTTGCAAGAGGCCCACGAGCAAGGCCACGCCCAGCGCGATCTGCGCTGCTTGGGGGCTTTGGGGCGCGGCAAACTGAGCGACCAGGTTGCCGGTGAGCAGGGCGACCACTGCCATCGGTCCGACTGACAGCGCGCGGCTGGTGCCAAACACCGCGTAAGCGATGGGCGTCACCATTGCTGCGTACAAGCCAGTTTGGGGTGGCAGGTTAGCCAACAGCGCATAGGCCATGCCCTGCGGGATGGCGAGCACGCCCAGCGTCAGGCCGGCGATCAAATCGGCCGGCAGGTAAGCCCGTTTATAGGCTGGCAGCCAGCCGAGGATCGGCAAGCGTTTGCGCAGCCAAGATCGGTGCGTGGGCGTGGAAGCAGCAACCATCGCTTACGCCAGCGCGCGCAGGTGCTCAACGGCGCAGCGCAGAGCATAGGCCCAGATCGGCCTTCGCCTGCCCGGCGCTTTGCCCCGCGAGTGAATAGGGAGAGCGCCACTTGAAGGTGATACAAGAAACACGCACCGCAGAGACGCGGAGGACGCAGAGATTTTTACATATCCTCTGCGCTCTCTGCGCCTCTCCTCTCGGTGAGCCAAATCACCCCAAGGTTGAGCACTCCCCGGCCAGGGTGCATTCACGATTTGGGGCGGGTATGCTTGGCGTGACCAGTAGTGATCGCAGGGGATCACCAGCACTCTGCCTCACCCTGTCATTCTGAGCGCCAACGAAGAATCTAGACTCGCGCCTGATCAAATTGCTGTGGGATCACCGAAGCCGCGCAGCCTTGGCCGGCAGATGCTTCGCAGCGCAAAGGCGGCCGCCGAGAGCCTGTTGTGCCTCACACGGCATGTGAGTCACGCTCGCTGGCAAGCTGCTGGCTGAGCCGAATGAGCGCGTCTAGCTTGCCGAGCGCTGCACCGCTGCGGATGCTCTCGCGGGCCATATCAATTCCTGTAGCGATGTCGGGGGCAGCGTCGGCGGCATAAAGCGCTGCGCCGGCGT
>DAOTYZ010000199.1:0-1658 GCA_034434555.1 Candidatus Roseilinea sp. | reverse complement strand
TAGTTACTACTTGGTGTTCGATCGCTCCGCCGATATGGTCACCTCCCTCGTCGCTGCTATGTAGTCTGAATTTTAGGTCTTAGAGTGTTTTAGCGCAACTTCTCCCCCACCACCAGCATCCCGCCACCTTGATCGCGGGCCGGCATGTCGTAGTAGGGACGCAGCCTTGGCAAGAGGTAGCGATATACCGCGCGCGCCATGACCTTCTGATGGCCCAGCCGGCGCAATCGCGGCGAGACAAGCAGGTTAAATAGCGAGCGCCGCCCGATGCCAAACTGCCGGTTCATGCGATCCCACGCACGCACCGCCTCTGGCGCGACGTAGTAGCCGACATACGTCAGCTTGACGCCGACGCCGGCCAGCAGCACGCGCCATTCGTCGGCGGTGTGATAGTGGTAATGCGCCAGCAGCGCGTCTACGCTGCGCGCATAGCGCTCCGCAGCCTGTTTATCCGCGGCGCACGCCACGCCGTCGAGCAGCCGGCGAAAGTGATCGCTGGGGACGGTCAGCACCAGCAGCCCGCCGGGACGCAGCACGCGGGCCAGCTCGGGCAGCACGTTCTGTGGATCCGGGATGTGCTCGATCACGGAGTTGCTGTATACCGTCCCGAAGGCGCCATCGCGGTAAGGGAGATGATGGCCGTCAGCGAACTGCACGCCGTGGCGATAGATGCCGCTGTCGCGTGCTGATGGCAGCTCGCACGGCGCGATGTCGCAGCCGTATAGGCCGTCGGTCTGGCCGAACAGGGCCTGGGTGAACAGGCCATCGCCACAGCCGAAATCCAGCAGCGGGGACGGGAATGCCAGCGCGCTCAGCGCTTTGGCTTCGATGGCGCGCCAGAGCGCCACCGGCGGCGCAAACCAGTAGCAGCGTAGGAAGGCATCCAGGTAGTCTTTGTGCGGGTCGGCGCGCAGGGTGGATGCGGTGGACATCGTTTTGGGATTATATGAACCCATGTCGGTTGATACAATCCCCGCGTCGTGATGTTCCTGTTGAAGCTCGGTGGTTCGTTGATCACCGACAAGACGCGCGAGAACACGCCGCGCATGGATGTCATCCGGCGGCTGGCGGAGGAGATTGGGGCATGGTGGTCGGAGCGAGAGGCGCAAGCAAAGCTCTTGGTCGGTCACGGCAGTGGCTCCTTCGGCCATGCGGCGGCCCAACGCTACGGCACACGCGCCGGCGTGCGCGACGCGGCCGGCTGGCGAGGGTTCGCCGAGGTGAGCGTGGCTGCCGCGCGCCTGAACCGGATCGTGGCCGACGCGCTGCACGACGCCGGCCTGCCGGTGATCAGTTTCTGCCCTTCGGCCAGCGCACGCTGTCGAGACGGTCGGCTGGTCTATCTAGATACGGCGCCGATCCGCGCTGCGCTGGACAGCGGGTTGCTGCCGCTGGTGATGGGCGACGTGGCCTTTGACACCGCCCGCGGCGGCACGATCATCTCTACGGAAGAGGTATTCGCGTATTTGGCGCAGGAGATGCCGGTGACCCACGTGCTGCTGGCCGGCGAGACGGAGGGCGTCTATACGCGCTTTCCGCCAACGCAAGGACAGGATGCAGTCATCCAGCGCATCACGCCGCGCGAATGGGATGGTCTGCGCGCGGGGGTGGGCGGCGCGCGCGGGGCCGACGTCACCGGCGGCATGGCCGCGAAGGTG
>DAOTYZ010000198.1:0-3676 GCA_034434555.1 Candidatus Roseilinea sp. | reverse complement strand
CGCCCAGTGAATACACGTCGCTGCGCGGGTCGAGCGGCCTGCCCAGCGCCTGCTCTGGACTCATATAGGCCGGCGTGCCCAGCACCACGCTGCCGGTGATGGTCATGTTCTGACCATCTTCATACAGCTTGCCGATCCCAAAATCGGTGAGGAAGGCCTCGCCGTGACTATCAAACAAGATGTTGCCCGGCTTAATATCGCGATGGATGATCCCGCGGGCATGGGCTTCGTCCAATGCGCCGGCCAGCCGCCGGACGATGTGCGCTGTGTCCTGCAGGTTCAAGCGACCGTAGCTCAGCAAATCGGCCAGCGAGCCGCCCGACATGTAACGCATGACCAGGAACGGCTGCCCGTCCTGTTCGCCGAAGTCGTAGATGGGGACGATAGCCGGATGTTCCAGGGCAGCGACAATGCGCGCTTCGCGCTCGAAGCGGGCGCGGGCTGCCGGCTGGCTGCTCAGATTACTGAGCAGCACCTTGATCGCAACATCGCGGCCGATGACCGGGTCATGGGCCAGGTAAACCACCGACATGCCACCGTGACCCAACTCGGCTTTGATCTGATAACGTCCAATCTGGGCTGGTTTCATCAATAATCAACAGATTTAGTCACGCCCCAAACAACAACCACAGCGTCCACATCAGCGTTGCGTGCACCACGCTCGCCGCGATGACATTCCCCGTTGCGAGGAAGATGCGTGCGTAGAACGCGCTTGCTATGGCGTTCAAGATCAGCAGCCAACCCAAACCAGACCAGTTAGTCACTCCTGAGAGGATCACGCTGACGCCGGCAGCGACGAGACCGCTAAGCCGAAGGTCCTCGCGCAGGTATGTGATAAGTGCACCGCGCAAAATCATCTCCTCAGGCAACGCTTTCAGAAGAAAAAGGCTGATCCAGTGCCCCAGCGCCTCCAGCGGGGGAGGGCCACTGAAAGCAGGGACAAGCCCGCCGGAGACCAGACCTAGGGGCACAAAGATCGTGGCCAACAGCACGGCGTTCGATGTCGTCACGCTGATCTGGCGCAGGGTGGGGCGAAACGACAACCCCAGGTGTTCAAAGCGCCCGGCGAGCGCCATCACATATAACGCAGCCACCGGGATCATCAGTTGGGCGAGCACATCCGCCGCGCCGCCCGCTGGGCGCGAGGGTAGGGCGCCAAATTGCGCTGCATACCATAAGGCGAGCAAGGCGCAGATGAATAGTAGATTCAAGCGCTGCTTTTGCTGTGTGCTGGTCAGCAGCAAAAGGAGCACCGGCGGGAGGAAGGCTATCGCGCGCAACACCAGCGGCTTATCCGGTGCGTCGCCGTAGAACGGCGTATCTGGCACGACCGGCATCAGCAACGGGACAGCGACCAGGATCAAAGCCAACGACACATCTGCCCGCTGCAGGGGCGGCACGTTCAAGACCGCCGCTGATGCAACCAAGAAGATGAATATGCCAAAGAATAGAAATTCAGCCGGCTCCGGATAAATATTTTGAATATATGAGGAGAAGAGAGCAAACAGCGCAACTGGCAGTAAGACAACCAATAGCGGGCGGGCCTGAACCTGTTGATGGACCCTTAGTGACACCGGCCCAACGCTGGCCAATAAATAAATGGCACCAAGCACGGCGAGCAAGAAGCGCCCGTATATCTCTTGCTCCCCCCATGCCATATCTGTTGGCCAGACCAGCCCGGCGATCAACCCGCCAAACAGCGCGAGGCGGATCACCCAGTCGCCGAGGGTAGGGAAGGGTACAGCGATCTGGGCAGGCTGCGCTGGTTGTGCCCCGCCGATCGCCGGCGCGCCTGTCGGGCCATGAGCGGACTCCATATCGCAATCAAGATTCTAGCATTACAACATCTCCCAGGCCGCGAAGACTTGTCGGCAAGTGTGATGGAGTCCCTGAGTCGTGTCTATCAGGACATCAGCCCTGGCGATCTTCTCGGCCTGCGGCGCTTGCGCTGCGACACGCAAGTGCGCTTCTTCCACGCTCATCCCGCGCAGATGCACCAACCGCGCAATTTGTTGATCGGGCAGGCAATAAGTCACCCAGACCTGATCGCACTGGCGATCCCAACCGGCCTCGAACAGCTTGATTGCCTCGAGGGCAATCACTCCCTCTTCGTGCCGATCGCGCAGCATGCCCTGGATCACCTGCCGCACGGCTGGATGGACGATGGCCTCGAGCTGCTGTAGCTTGGCCTGGTCGCCAAAGACCACGCGCGCCAGCTTAGCGCGGTCCAGCTCGCCGCTCGGCAACAACACCTCGCGGCCGAAGGTCTGGACGATCTGTGCGAGAGCCGGCTGGCCGGGCCGGACGACCTGGCGAGCGACCTGATCGGCGTCAATGACCTCGGCCCCCAGCGCGCGCAGGATGCCGGCGACGGTGCTCTTGCCGGTGGCGATGTTCCCTGTGAGGCCGATCAACACAAACGCGATCAGGATGCTGTCGGCACTTCTATCTTGTAGGTCCAGCCGTATGGGTCCGGCGCACGGCCATACTGGATGTCAGTCAACGCCTTGTAGAGATGCGCCGCCACCGGCCCCGGCGCGAAGCGCACGAGGTAATTCTTTCCGCAGTAACCCAGCTTGTCCACCGGCGCAATGACCGCCGCGGTGCCCATGCCGAACACCTCGGTGATCTCGCCGGATTCGATGTCGCGCAGCACGTCGTCTAGTAGTAAGCGCGCCTCGCTGGCTGTGTAGCCCAGATCAGGTGCGAGTTTGAGCACCGATTCGCGCGTCACGCCCTCCAGGATGCTGCCGGATAGCTCCGGGGTGACGATGTGCTTGCCACCGTAGACAAAGGCGATGTTCATCGCGCCGACCTCTTCCACATACTTGCGTTCGATGGCGTCCAGCCAGAGCACTTGCTGATAGCCGAGCGGCTTGACGCGCTCACTTTCCAGCAGGCTGGCGGCGTAGTTGCCGCCGGTCTTTGCCGCGCCCGTGCCTCCACGCACGGCGCGCACATATCGATCCGAGACGAAGACCGAGATGGGCCTGAGGCCGGCGGAGAAATACGGACTAGCCGGCCCAGTAATGATGTAGTGGAGGTAACTCCTGCTCGCATGTACCCCCAGGCTGACCTCGGTGGCGATCATCGTCGGGCGAATGTAGAGTGATTCGCCCTCTCCATAAGGCACCCACTCATGCTCCAGGCGAACCAACGTGATGATCGCCTCCAGGTGCGCTTCGGGATCAACCTTCTGCATGGCCATGCGCTCGGCGGAGCGGTTGAAGCGCGCCGTGTTCTCCCAGGGGCGGAAGAGATTGATATGCCCATCCGGTCGGCGGTAGGCTTTGGTGCCCTCGAAGATCTCCTGGCCGTAATGCAGCACGGCCGTGGCTGGGTCGAAGCAGAGCGATTGATAGGGGACGATGCGCGCGTCATGCCAACCGCGCTCCTCGCTCCAGTGTTGCATGAACATGCGGTTGGTGAACGTTTTGCCGAACACGAACTTCTCAGCCAGCGGCTTACGGGCCTTTGATCCTAGGGGTTCAATAGTGATGTTCATGAGACGATCCTTCCTCGGGATTGTACGCTCATGGGTGGGGTAGGGGCGCGCCCACCAATATGGGCAAAGCTATCCCTGGCGACTTTTGCGTTGATGTAGCTCCTGGAGCTGCGAAAGGATTCTGTCATGCTGAGTCACTGACTGCGCGCCTCACTTGTCATGCTGAACGCT
>DAOTYZ010000197.1:0-4064 GCA_034434555.1 Candidatus Roseilinea sp. | reverse complement strand
GCGCGGGCGCAGGTGTTCGACTTCTTCCGCGGCGTCATCCCCAACGAAGGCACCGGCTCTGGTTTCTTCTACGACGAGGCGGGCCACATCGTCACCAATCATCACGTTGTCGAGGGAGCCAGCGAGATCGAGATCATCTTGGCCGATGGCACGCGCGCGCCGGCGCGCGTGATCGGCAGCGATGCCTATTCCGACCTGGCCGTGCTGCGCGCCGATGGCTTGACCCGCGAGCAGATCAGGCCGCTGCCTCTAGGGACGACGAAAGACCTGAAGGTGGGCATGCTGGTGATTGCGATCGGCAACCCGTTCGGCCTGGACCGCACGATGACCACCGGCATCATCAGCGCCTTGGGACGTACGCTGGAGCGAGAAGACCAAGCTGCGTTGGGCGAGGTCATTCAGACCGACGCGGCGATCAACCCCGGCAACTCCGGCGGGCCGTTGCTCAACCTGCGCGGCGAGGTGATCGGCGTCAACACAGCGATTCAATCGCCCAGCGGCGGCTCGGTGGGCATCGGCTTCGCCGTGCCGGCTGACACAGTCGCCCGCGTGGTTCCGGAGCTGATCGCCAAAGGCCGCTACGACCATCCCTGGCTGGGCATCACGGCATACGAGATCACGCCCGACTTGGCCCGCTTGCTTGACCTGCCGGCGGAGCGCGGCTTGCTGATCGCGCAGGTGCAGCGCGGCGCAACGGCGGACCTGGCCGGCGTGCGCGGGGCAACCCAGCGCCTGCTCGTGCGCGGCGGCTATCTCCTGGTCGGCGGCGACATCTTGACCGCGGTGGACGACCGCCCGATCGCCACACGCGATCAGTTGACCATCTATCTGGAGAATAACAAGCGCGTTGGCGAATCGGTGACCCTCTCGATCATCCGCGATGGGCAGCCGTTAACGCTCACCGCTCGGCTGACGGCGCGACCTTAGCGCCTCATTTGTCTATAATCCGCGCCGTTTGCGCATGTCACTGGCTGTCCTCAAATTCGGCGGCACCTCGGTGGGCGATGGGGCCGCGATCCGTCAAACTGCTCAAATCATCCGCGAGGCGACGGCGCACTGGGATCGCGTCGTTGTGGTCAGCTCGGCGATGGGCAAGTCGAGCGATCCCAACGATGCCATCAAGGTGACCGATGTATTGCTCAACGCTGCGCGCGCGGCGGCCGCCGGCGACGGCGACGCCTATGCACGCGCGCGGCGCCTGCTGGCCGACAAGCATCACGCCGCCATCCAGGCCACCATCAGCAACGTCGAAGACCGGCAGCGGGTCGGTGCGGAGATTGATCAATTGCTCGATGGCTTCGAGATGCTCTGCGTCAGCGTGCGCGTGTTGGGCGAGGTCACCCCGCGCGCGCTAGACGCGATCGCTGGACTGGGCGAGCGCATGGCAGTGCGCATCCTGGCCGGCGCGCTGCGCAGCGTGGGGGTGATGGCCGAGCCGCTCGATGCGACTGAATTCATCGTCACCAACGACCGCTTCCAAGCTGCTGCGCCGCTGATGGACCTAACGCGCGAGCGCACCCTGGCTCGGCTGACCCCACTGCTCGAAGCGGGCATCGTGCCGGTGGTCACCGGCTTTATCGGCGCGACGCCCAATGGGATTCCAACCACGCTAGGGCGCGGCGGCAGCGACTATAGCGCCAGCATCATCGCCGCCGTGCTCGGCGCTGACGAGGTGTTCAACTACACCGATGTGGATGGCGTGCTGACCAGCGACCCGCACATCGTGCCCGACGCGCGAACGATAGATGTGCTCACCGCCCAGGAGATGAGCGAGATGGCCTATTTCGGCGCATCGGTGCTGCACCCGATGACCATCGCGCCGCTGGTCGAGCGCAACATCCCGCTGTGGGTGAAGAACACCTTCAACCCCTCGCACCCCGGCACGCTGATCGTGCACCAGGCGACAACGGCTCCCAGCCGCGGCGTGATCAAGGCGGTCACGGCGATCAAGAACGTGAGCATGATCACCGTCTCAGGCGGCGGGATGAAGGGCGTGCCGGGCATCGCCGGCCGCACCTTCATGACCGTGGCGCGCACCAACACCAGTGTGCTGATGATCTCCCAAGCCTCGGCAGAACAGAACATCTGCTTCGTGATCCCGCGCCAGGCAGCCCAGGCCGTCGTCGCGGCCCTGAACGAGGAGTTCAGCCGCGAGATCGAGCACGGCGAGATCAACCCTGTTGAGACATTCGATCACGCCTCGATCATCACCGCGGTGGGCATGGGCATCAGCGAGACGCCCGGCGTGAGTGGCCGTGTGTTCAGCGCGCTCGGCGCGCGGCAGATCAACGTCTTCGCCATTGCGCAGGGATCCTCTGAGTGCGCGATCAGCATGATCGTGGCCGACGATCGCTGCGATGAGGCTGTGCGCGCGCTGCACGAATTGACAAAGGAATAACACGCGATGCTCAAAGGAGAACAAGGATGATCAACTGGAAAGCACTGGTCGCAGAGTTCATCGGCACGTTTACGTTGGTCTTCGTCGGCTCGGCTGCGGTGTGGTTCGCAAAGACCACGCCGGGATACGCAGCCGGCCCGCTTGTCCCGGCGTTTGCCCATGGCCTCGTCGTGGTCTTCGCCGCATACACGCTCGGCAAGATCAGCGGCGCGCACCTTAATCCGGCAGTGACGGTGGCCGTGGCGCTGGCCAACGGCATCGAGTGGCTCAAGGCCGCGCTCTATATCGTCGTCCAGGTGGTCGCTGGCTTGGCCGCCGCGTTCATCTTGAACGCCATCCTCTCTGTGCCCGGCAACCCAACCCAGGCAGCGCTCAACTTCGGCGCTTTCAGCTACAACGCCAACGTCACCACCTCCATCGGCGCCATGTTCGCAGAGGCGATCCTGACCTTCTTCCTGGCGTTTGCAGTGGTCATGGGCGCCGTGTATGGCAGAGCAGGCGACTTCGCAGGCCTGGCGATTGGCCTGACGCTGGCCGCAAGCATCCTCGCCGGCGGACCGATCAGCGAGGCGTCGCTGAATCCGGCCCGCTCCATCGGCCCGGCCATCGTCGCCGGCAATCTGGGGGCCATCTGGATTTACATCATCGGCCCCGTGCTGGGCGCAGCGCTGGCATCCATCCTGGCCAGCTCGGCCTTCAACCCCAACGCGCCGGAGCGCACCCCGCCCAAGAAGAACACTGGCCGGCGCTAGCGTAAGCGCTGTGTGAACGCGCCTCCCCAGAGGCACATTCGCCAGTAGGGCAGCCCTCCACCACGCGATGCTGCCAACGAAGGCGAGTGGGCGATGGCATTGCCGTCGCCCACCCAGGGTTAGCCGTGAATGCACGCCGAACACAGCCCATTGCTTCACGGACTACAATCGGCGCTATGCCGGTGCAGGGAATTAGCTACATCGCGGTCTGGTCAAAGGACCTGGCCGCCAACCGCCATGTCTTCGCCAACGTGCTGGAGCTGCCGATTGCCTATGAGGACGAAGATATCGTCGTCTTCGAAACCAACGGCGCTCAGCTCGTGCTACAACGAGCGGCTGGCGTTGACGAGCACCTCGACGGCACCGTTCAACTGGGCTTCAGCGTGACCGACCTGGATGGCCTTACAGAGGCCCTGGAGGCAGATGGTCAGTTCATCGCGCTGGATCGCGAGGAGTTAGGGATCGAACAACAGCGGGTGACCGTGCTGAGATTGCCCTCGGGGCACACGGTGGAGTTCATCGGCGAATAGCGCAGCGCGGGGCTATTCAGCCAAGATGCGCGCCAGCTCCGCCCGGGTGAGGCGGTAGGGCAGCCAACCTTGCAGGTGCGAGGCGCCCATCCGTTGGTAGAACGCAATGGCTGGCGCGTTCCAGTCCAAAACCTGCCATTCCATGCGACCGCAGCCGGCCTCGTAGGCGATGCGGACGCAGTGCTTGAAGAGGGCCGTGCCGATCCGCTGCGCGCGGTGCTCGGGGAGCACGAAGATGTCCTCCAGGTAAAGTGAAGGTCGGGCGAGGAAGGTGGAGTAGGTGAAGAAGGTGACCGCGTAGCCCACCGGCCGGCCGTCTATCTCGGCCAGCCAAGCATCAAAACGCGGCGACTCGCCAAACCCATCGCGGGCCAGTCGTTCTCG
>DAOTYZ010000196.1:0-8250 GCA_034434555.1 Candidatus Roseilinea sp. | reverse complement strand
AAGTTGCCGCGAAAGTCGAGCGCGAGAAAGTCAATCCAACCGCTGCCGGGGTGGGGCGCGTCTCGCACGCCGTCGCGCACTGCGATGACCTCGCCATCGGCGGGCGCGATGATGTCCTGGCCATAGCAGAAGTAGTCAGTCAGCGCGCGGCCGTCGCCGGTATGCCGGCGCAGCGCAGCATCGGCGATGACAAAATCGTAAGCGTAGCGCTGCGTTAGGACATCCCAGGAATGTGAATCAGCCGGGGTGATCCCGCCGTTGTAGACCAGCCACTCGCCGCGAAAGGGAAGGGTGTAGCGCGTTTGTTGGACGTAATGTTCGTCGGGCAGAGCGCGCCGGCTGCTGATGATGGCCTGTCCGACGATCTGGGCGATGATCTGGGCCACTTGCAGAGGATTGAGCAGGATCAGCGCTTGTGAGAGCGCGAAGCGGACCGCAAAACGCGCAGGGCTGCCGGCGGATTGGTTGAGGGGTGGATTGGGAAGCGATGGCGCCGCTGCATCACTCGCGGCGCGTGCTTGAAGGGCGCGCGCCAGCAGAGAGAGTGGGAACAGCAGGAAAAGCAACCGCAGCCCTTCGAGACCAGGGAGCAGATAGCCAAGCACGCCCAACAGGCTGATCGCCCCCAACCAGTTAGTGACGAGCGAGAACAAACGTTGACGCTGGTTTTGCACAGTTCAACCTCTGTTTGGGCGCATGCTCAGGGCAGATGCTCAAGATGGGGTCCAAGCGCCCTATCCAGACGGTCCATTGCATCAATCATAGATTCCTGTAGATCATGCCAGTCTGCGCGCGTGCGGAGGCCGCCGCGACCGTGAATGTAGTAGCAGATTCGCGCAGCGCGCCTTTCTTCCAGTCGTTGCCAAGTCAGCGCTGTCCCAAACGCTCGTTCAATGTTCTCTTTGTGCTGGGCGAGGAAGTCAAAGATCGCCTTGTTGCGCTCACCGTCTGGGGTGTCAATATAAAGCTCCACTCGCGCATGGTCTTTAAGGACCACGTAGCTCCAGGTCAGTCCAGCTCGTCCGGCGCCGGCGCTAATCCAATGATCTTTTGACGGGGAGATGTTCGCGAAGAGCGCAGATCGCCTGCGCGCCTTCTCCAGCAACTGCTGCCAGAACTCCAACTGCAAGACGTGTCGCTCGGCCAGCGCTTTGCGTTGAGCGCCGATCTGACGGCCCTCGGGACTCGGCCCCGCGACCACTGTGAAGAGAGGTGCGGGGGCGGATTGGTCAATCTGAATTGCTTCCACCTGAACAAGGTAGAAGGCGGTATCGGCTGGAAACATCTCGTTGAGCCAATGTATCGCCCGCTCGTGCTCAGGCCGGGGCTGAGCCGTCACCCAGATGGCTGCCTTCGCTTCGTGATTGGCCATGTAGGTGAGCAATTTGCCCAAGTGGTCGTGGTCTGTGCGACCTAACTGGTTCTCGATCACCACGAGATTCCCGTTGGCGTCTTCGGCCAAGATGTCTACGGCAAAATCACCAGTGATTGCTTCCGTCTCGATCAATGAGAGCGATAAGCCTGTGCACTCCTCTAGGCAATCAAGGTTTTTGGCCAGCCAACGGCTAAAGTCGCGCGCTTCGTGTGGCCATACCTCGCGCAGGGGAATACGGGTGAGTTTGCCGGTCTTCATCATGTTGGTTCTCTCCGTATTATCTATCAGTCTAGGGTCGCGCCTGACCAGGGGTCACCGAGGCTGCGTGCCGTGGCCGGTGGGTGCTTCGCTGCGCTAGCGCGGAATGAAAGGTGGGCACAGTCGCTATAATCCCGCCGCCATGTCAGCATCATCGAAGCTGCGCTGCCTCATCGTCGGCGCAAGCGGTTACACCGGCGGTGAGCTGCTGCGCATCCTCAACAGCCACCCCTACGCCGAGCCGGCCCAGATCACCTCGCGGACGCGCATGGGCGAATACGCCCACGTGACCCACCCCAATCTGCGCGGCACGCCGGCCGGCAACTTGCAATTCATCCGCCCAGAGGATGCCCAGCCGGCTGACGTGGCCTTCCTCTGCCTGCCCCACGGCGAAGCGAGCGCACAGATCGCGCGCTGGGCCAGCCTGGCCGAGGTGGTGATTGACCTGAGCGCCGATTTTCGGCTGCGCGACATGGCGAGCTATGAGAAGTGGTATGGCGGCCCTCATCCTGCCCCGGACTGGCTCTCGCGCTTCGTCTATGGCCTGCCCGAACTCACCCGCCAAGACCTGCGCGCGGCGCGCTATGCCAGCGGCGTAGGGTGCAACGCGACGGCGACCATCCTGGCGCTGCTGCCGCTGGTGCGCGCCGACATGCTCGACGTCAGCCAGCCACTGATCGCCGACGTCAAGGTGGGCAGCAGCGAGGGCGGCGCCGAGAGCAGCCCAGCCTCACATCATCCCGAGCGCAGCGGCGCGGTGCGCTCGTATGCGCCGGCCGGCCACCGCCACGCCGCCGAGGTCGAGCAGATGATCCGCATGATCCAGCCGCACGCGAGGCCCCGCGTGCACATGACAGTGACTTCTATCGAGATGGTGCGCGGTGTGCTGGCCACCGTCCATGCCTTTCTGCGCCAGCCGGCCCAGGAGAAAGACCTGTGGAAAGCCTTTCGGGCCTGTTACCAAGGCGAACCCTTCGTGCGAATCGTCAAGTCCAACGTCGGCATCTTTCGCCTGCCTGAGCCAAAGTTGCTGGCCGGCAGCAACTGGGCCGACGTCGGCTTTGCGCTCGATGCGGATGGCCAGAAGGCGACGCTGCTGTGCGCAATTGACAATCTGATGAAGGGCGCTGCAGGCAGCGCCGTGCAATGCCTGAACGTGATGATGGGTTGGGACGAGCGTGCCGGCCTCGAGTTCGTCGGCTTGCATCCGTAAGAATACGTCATGAGTTCTCATCGCCCGCTGGTGGTCAAAGTCGGCGGCTCCGCCGGCATCAACTACGATCTGGTCTGCGACGACGTCGCTGCGCTGGTCAAGGCAGGCCGGCGCGTGGTGTTGGTACACGGCGGCTCGCACGAGACCAACCTGCTCAGCGAGCGGCTGGGCAAGCCGCCGCGCTTCCTCACCTCGCCCCAAGGCTACACCTCGCGCTACACCGACGCTGAGACGCTGGACATCTTCGCCATGGTCTATGCCGGCAAGATGAACACGCGCATTGTCGAGCGCCTGCAAAAGCGCAGGGTCAACGCAGTCGGCCTGAGTGGGTTAGATGGCCGCTTGTTGGAAGGCCCGCGCAAGGCCAGCGTGCGCGCAATTGTGGATGGCCGGCAAGTGCTGGTGCACGACGACTACACAGGCAAGGTGACGCGCGTGAACGCTGCGCTGCTTAACTTGCTGCTCGACCACGGCTACACGCCGGTCGTCTCGCCGCCGGCGTGCAGCAGCGAGGGCGAGGCGATCAACGTGGATGGCGACCGCGCTGCTGCGATGATCGCCGCAGCACTGGGGGCAGCGCAATTGATCATCCTCTCGAACGTGCCTGGCTTGCTGCGCGCCTTCCCCGATGAGCGCACGCTCATCCCTCACATTCGGTATGCCGAACTGGAACAAGCGCTCTCGTTCGCTGAAGGGCGGATGAAGAAAAAGGTACTCGGCGCTGCCGAGGCGATCGCCGGCGGCGTGGATCAGGTGATCTTCGGCGATGCGCGCATCGCGCAGCCCATTCAGCGGGCGATGAGCGGCGCCGGCACGGTGATTGCGCCATAAAAACAGCGCGCTGCTGATTCGAGCCAGGCCCTTGCTCTGTGACCGATGGGAGTGTCCTTCGTTAGTCTCCCAGAACAACCAGGGGCTTTTCAGCCCTCGGCCTGCCGCAGCAGCGCGCTGTCTACATGCTTAGTTTATCTCAACGTTGGCAGTTTGCAAGTTGGGCTTATTGTCGCGTCCGCAACCTGATTGATGATGCGCTGGGCAGCCGGCACAAACAGCGCGATGCGCGCGAATCACGAATGCGTGTAGGTGTGAGTATGGAGTGGGGCGACGACTCATGTCGTCATTGCCCGTTTGAGTACCTACCTCAAACTCACATCCGTGTGCCAAGCAAGCCTATAATTTTCAGCGATGGCCTTCACAATTAACGACCTACAGGACTTGACGCGGTTGCTGCGCGAGCGGCCGGAGTGGCTGAGCGAAGTCCAACGCATCGTACTGACCGACGAGTTGCTCGCGATGCCGCGCGAGTTGGCTGAGCTTCGGCGAGACACTGACAAACGTTTCGCGGAGCTGGCTGAGGCGCTTAGACAGCTTACCCTGCGCTTCGAGGAAGCCCAGCGGCGCAACGATGAGCGCTTCGCAGAACTGGCTGAGGCCCAGCGGCGCAATGACGAGCGCCTCGCAGAGCTGGCCGAGTTCCAGCGCCGCGCGGAGGTGCGCTTTGCCGAGCTGACCGAGGCGATCAAGCAACTGACTGCACGATTCGAGGAAGCCCAGCGGCGCAATGACGAGCGCTTCGCAGAGCTGGCCGAGTTTCAGCGCCGCGCGGAGGTGCGCTTCGCCGAGCTGACCGAGGCGATCAAGCAACTGACTGCGCGCTTCGAGGAAGCCCAGCGGCGCAACGATGAGCGCTTCGCAGAGCTGGCCGAGTTCCAGCGCCGCGCGGAGGTGCGCTTCGCCGAGCTGACTGAGGCGATCAAGCAACTGACTGCGCGCTTCGAGGAAGCCCAGCGGCGCAACGATGAGCGCTTCGCAGAGCTGGCCGAGGCGATCAGACAGCTCGCGCTGCGCTTTGATGAATATCGCCAGCGCACCGATGACCAGATCGCCGATATGCGCGGGAAGTTGCTTGAAATTGAGTATCGCAACAAAGCCGGCGCTATCTTTGGCGGCCGGCTGCGCCGGCCACAGGTGTTTGACGCCGGAGAGCTGTGGGAGCTGCTCAAGGAGCGCCAGCTCGACGAGTCAGAGATTCAGCAAGTGGTCGCTGCGGACCTGATTATCCGCGGCAAGCTATATCCTCCTTACAGCGACCGCGAATTATGGCTGGTTGTTGAAATCTCCAGCGTCATTGACCGCAACGACGTGGCGCGCGCAGCGAGGCGCGCTGCGCTGCTGCGCAAGGCCGGCCTGCTGAGCCTGCCGGTTGCAGCCGGCCAACGGCTTACGCAGGGCGCAGCAGACCTATCCGAGCAGTTGCGCGTTGTCCTGGCTAAGAATGGTGGACTGGCCGGCTGGGACGTGTCCTTGTCGAATGCGCTGGGCTACTCCGGCGGGCCAGCGTCACATTAGCCCAAAGAAGAAGTTCCCGCGCAGGCGCGTCACGCTGAGGAAGATCAACACCAGCGAGACGACGGTCAGGATCAGCGCATTGCGATAGCGTCCTTCGCCTTTTTGCGCCGGCGCTATATGCGCCAGCGCGGTGGCCAACAGGCCGTAGAAGGCGTGCTCGATGTGCGCGCCAGGTCGGAATGCGCCGTTCACGGCGAGCAGCAAAAGATTTACTGCCCCCAGGACGAACTGAACCGTCATCACGGCAGCATACGCCCCGCCAAGCTGTCGGTCAATCGGCGCGAAGCTACGCCGGCTTAGCCAGCCAGAGGCATAAAGAACGATCAGCACGATGGCCAAAGCGGCCAAAACCCAACGGATAAGTCCATGAACAGTGATTAAAGTTCCCAACATAAGTGCTCCTTTTATCTCGCTTTCTTGTGCCTCGCCGCGCGCCGGCCAGGTTGCGCGCGCAGGCGAGCAATCACCTCGTCTAACCATGCTACCTCGCAGCGCAAGCGATAGGTCTGGTGATCGATCAGCAATTGATACCCACTTTGATGTTGCGGGGCGGCCTGGGCAGTCGCCAGTTGCTGGGCCAGGGCGGCCCGGCGCTGCATAAGCAGTTGACAGGCCTCGTCAGCCGGCAAGGCATCAAGGAAAGCCAGGCTGATGCTGCCATCGTCGTCGGCTGCGCTCAGGCTGCGGCGCAGCAATTGTTGGAAGGCGGCCTCGCCGGCGGGCGTCAGGCGATAAATGCGCTTGGGCGGGCGCATGCCCTCGCGCACCTCCTGAGCGCTCACCCATCCCTTGGCCTGCATCTTGTCCAGCAGGGCATAGGCAGTCGCCTTCTTCAGGTTGGTGCAAAACGCCAGGTTACGCTCAATGAAATCGTGGAGCTGATAGCCATGCGTCGCGCCCTGGCGCAGCAGACCGAGCAACAGCAACTCGCGGCTCATAGTCAAATCTGACTAGTCAGGATTATAATAGTCTGCGCCTGAGGTATCAAGAGGTGACCATCAACCTGGTGAAGGTGCGCACGGCCTCCTCACTCCCTCACCTCGGTCGGTTTGACATTGGCCCAAAAGCGAGATAACATCTGTCCTAGACCATTTGTTCTAACGAGCGGAGACATCCATGTATCAGAGCATCACTATTATTGGGCGATTAGGGCGCGATCCGGAGATGCGTTACTTGCCGAGCGGCGACCCGGTCACTTCCTTCAGCGTCGCCACCGACCGCGCCTGGAACGACAAGAACGGCCAGCGGCAGAAGGAGACCACCTGGTTTCGCATCACCGTCTTCGGCAAGCAAGCCGAGATTGCCAACCAGTACTTGAGCAAGGGGAAGATGGTGTTGGTGGAGGGCCGGTTGCGGCCGGATCCCAAGACTGGCGGGCCGGCGATCTATCAGCGCCAGGATGGCACGGTAGGCGCCAGCTTCGAGATCGTCGCCAACACCATCCGCTTCCTCAGCCCGCGCGAGGAGGGCGAGATGTCTGCTGAGCACACGGACGTGGTGGATGTCGCGCCGCCGCCCAGCGAGGACATCCCCTTTTAGCCCATGAGCACCCAGCAACCACCAAACAGGCAGGCCGGCTTGCAAATCGAGCTGCCGGCCAGCCTGGATGCCGTTTATTCCAACCTGGTCATCATTCAGCACTCGCCCTCGGAGTTCGTCTTGGACTTTGCGCGCATCTTGCCCAATATGCCTGCTGCGCGCGTCGGCGCGCGGGTGGTGATGACGCCGATGCACGCTAAGCTGCTGTTGCGCGCGCTCCAGGAGAACATCGAGCGCTTCGAGGCGCAGTTTGGCCCGATTTATCTGCCACAGCAAGGCGAGGCGCTGGCCAGCCAACTCTTCCAAGGCGGCCAGCCCTAAACCGATCCACCTATATTCCCCACAGGCTACCAGCCCGTGGGAGGACGTCCCTACACCAACGCAAGAGATGGCTCTACCCCTACTCGTGGGGTGCATTCATGGATAGGGACAGAACGCTGGGTGGGCGACGGCACTGCCGTCGCCCACCCTCTATAGGTTCGCCTTCGCTGGCAGCATAGCTTGGTGAAAGGTCGCCCCTATTGGTGAATGCAACCTGCTGGTGAACGCACCTCTGATCGCGTTACAATCTTCAAGATGAGTGAAGCTGCTCCAGAGGTCGCCCAAGCCAATGACCGACCTTCGCCCGAAACGGCGAGGAAACCGAACACCGGCCGGGCGATCCTGCGCGAGATCGTGGAGACTATCGCGCTATTTCTGGTGGTCTTCATCGTCTCGCGCCTGACGATCGGCAACTACGCCATCCTTGGTCAGAGCATGGAGCCGAATTACCACGAGAATCAGCGCCTGCTGGTGGACAAGGTGTCGCCGTTGCTGTTCGGCTATCAGCGCGGCGACGTCGTGGTTGTGCGCTCGCCGATCCAGGATATTGAGCTGATCAAGCGCCTGATCGGCAAGCCTGGGGACGTAGTTGAGCTGCGCGATAACCAAGTCTATGTCAACGGGGTGCCGCTGGATGAGCCATACCTGCCACCGAACGCGCAGTCGGGGCTATATTTCGATACCAACCGGTGGACGCTAGGCGAGGATCAATATTTCATCATGGGGGACAACCGCAGCTTCAGCCAGGACTCGCGCACCTTCGGGCCGGTGCCGGCGGATCACATCATCGGGCGAGCGCTGCTGCTGTATTGGCCGCTGAGTGATCTGCAAATCATTAAACACCACACCTACGCCAACTTGCCCTAACTTGCGCGACATGCACGACTTCGAGGCTGAAGCCCGGGCTGAACGGGAATATTACGACCAGCTCAGCTTGAGCGAGTTGCATGCTCTGATCCATGAACGACACTTTGGCCGCACCGGCGCGTTCTGGGAATCGCTGCGCGCGCGGGCTACGCTGGCTGCGTCGGGCTGGACCTTGCTCGAGCTGCTGGAGCGGCGCAGCGTGAGCCGCGAAGCGCGAATCGGCGCGGCGAGCGTGCTGTTGACGCTGGCCGACTGTCACGACTGGTCGCCGGAGGCGCTGGCCGACGATGCCGATCCGGAGTTTGAATCGCGCCTGCGCGCGCTGCGC
>DAOTYZ010000195.1:0-2477 GCA_034434555.1 Candidatus Roseilinea sp. | reverse complement strand
CACTGAGGCGCGATGCTCACCTCATCCTCAAACCGCTTGCTGAGTTCACGCCGCTGGCGGCCCGCTTCCCACAGGTCGTAATCCACCAGCTTCACCGTGCCGGGCCGAACCGCCTGTGCGGGCCGCTTGGCTCGCGGGTGCGTGGGGAGCGGATATGCCTTGACCAGCGGGCCGATCTCTTGCGCCTCCGGGGTGAGCGCCCAGTCAATCCATCGCTTGGCAGCGTCGCGCTCAGGCGCGCCTTTGATCAGCGCCACGCCGCCGACAGCATACCCCGTGCCTTCGCGAGGAAACGAAACCGCCAGCGCCGGCATGCCTTCCTCGGCGAACTTGAGGCAGTCATGGGCGAAGATCACGGCTACAGCGATCTCGCCGCGACCAGCCATCAGCCCCGGCGCTGGGCCGCTGCGAGTGTATTGGAGGATGTTCCTATGGAGCGCGTGCAGATAGGCGAAGGCGGCGTCCACGCTGCCCAGGCGCGCCAACTGCGTCCACAGAGCGGTATAAGCAGCCCCTGAGCTGGCCGGGTGCGCCATCGCCACCTCCCCCCTCAGCCTATGGTCGGGCAGGTCATTCCACGAGTCGGGCTGCTCCAGGCCGAGCCGGCTGAGCACTGCGGTGTTGGCGCAGAACCCCAGCGTGCCGACGAACACGCCCGTCCACCAGCCCTCAGGATCCTTGTATGCGGGCGGGATGGCCGCGGCGTTGGGGGAGCGATACGCCTCCAGCAGGCCCTCCAGACCGGCAGCGATCAGGGTATCTGCCGGGCTGCCCCACCAGACGCTGTATTCCGGGTTATCCCTCGTTGCGCGCAAACGGGCCAGGGCCTCGCCGGCGGCGAGCCGCACATAGCTCGTCCGAATGCCGGTGCGCCGCTGGAATGCCTCGCTCATGGCGTGGCACCAGTCCTCCAGCGTCGTGCACAAGACGGTCAGTTGATGATCATTAGTGGAAGTATGCTCCTCGACAACGCGCATCACGGGGGATGCAGCGCAGAGGGTTACTCCGATGAAGATGGCCGCTGTAAAGGCAACGCGCTGCCGTTGCGCCAATCTCATAATTGTCTACCGCCGAGGCGGCGACGCTGATTGTATGCCAGCGTATGAAGTGGGGGTGCGTTCACGGCCGGGGACAGAACCCTGGGGTGGGCGACGGCACTGCCGTTGCCCACCCGCTCATTGGTCACAATGGTTGCCCCTGTCGGCGAATGCGCCTAGGGAGAAGCCGCTTGCCGCTGCTCGCGGACGGGCGCGCTCGTCAAGGCGTCGGTGTTGGCTGCGCCGTTGACGTTGGCTCAGGCGTGGGTTCAGGGCTGGGCGTTGCGGTCGGCTCTGGGCTTGGCTCAGGCGTCGGCGGCGCTTGCAAGAAGTCCTCGCGCTTGGCGTTGACGATGTCCTCCACGACGAAGGCGTTGACGCGGACAAACCACGGCGAGCGCGACGATTTCACCACGTACGTGCTGTCCTTGTCGTCCCGCGCGCCGATCGCAAGCACCAGAGGGTCTGCGCCGGCGGCGTCGGACTTCAGGGTGAGCGTGAGGACCGCCGCGGGTCGGCTCAGCCCGTATTCGGGCTTCTCAACCTTGCCCAACGGGCGGGTCATGTAGAGCGACGAGACGCGCGAGAGGATGGTCTCCAGCCGGCTGGAGTTGAAGGTCTCGCCGGCGGCCAGCCCCTGGAACTCCCACACGTCCGAGACGTTGCGCTGAAAGGTCAGCGTGCCGCTGAGGGTGGTCAGCACGACGCGCCCTACCTCCTGCTCGGTGGCGGTGAAGTACAGGGTGTTGATCCAGCTCGCCAGGTCGCTGGCGATGTCAAAGGGAGCCAGCTTGGTGGTTAGATAGACCTCGTCCGATCCATCGAGCCGCACATTAGAGCTGGTCCCGCGCGAGGAGCCAAAGAACAGCCGGCGCGCCCCCTGGCTGGTGGTCAGGTCCACGCGGCGGTTATAGCTATCTGCCGAGACCTGAAGGCGGCCGTGGCTGGCTGCCGTGGTCGCCAACGGCTCGCCGACCTGGATGCCGGTCAGCTTGCCGAGCAGGTCGCTCACCTTGGTCTTGTCCACCGGATAATCGTCCACGTCGGGCAGCACCCACTGGTCGTCCTTCTTCGCCAGGCGCACCTCTTTGTCGGGGCGCTCGTGGATGGTCATTGCCGTCACATCGGCCTCGGAGAGCTGGTCGAGCAGCGGGCGCAGCCGGCCCTGGGTGGACTGGGCGGGCAGCACGAGCAACAGCGCGGCGACGACGATCTGAACGACCAGCAGGCCGGCCAAGATTTGAATCGTGCGGGTCATCGCTCACTCACCTCCTTGCGCAGCGCACGTCCATCGGCAACGACGGGGACCAACTGCATAGGCGGCTCGGCCCGCTGGCGCAGGCGCCACAACGCGCCGATGCCGAACAGCGCAGCCACCATCACGGCGTAGTTGGCGATCTCCCAGGCCCGGCGCTCGTTATCGGTCAACGGGACGAGCGC
>DAOTYZ010000194.1:0-1999 GCA_034434555.1 Candidatus Roseilinea sp. | reverse complement strand
TCAGCCCATGCGCCCGCGCGTGGTGGACTGGACGCTTTACGGGCTGGCGGCAATCGCTGCGCTCACCGGCTTCGGGGCTTGGCTCGTGACCGACCAGTACAGTCGTGCGATCCTCACCGCGCATGCCGTCGCCGGCTTTGCCTTGCTCGTGCCGCTGGCCTGGAAGCTGCGCCGCGTCCGCCTGCGGCTGGTCCGCCTTAAGGCCTGGGACGCGAAGACGCCCATCTCGGTGTTGACGACCATCGCCGCGCTCGCTGCGATCGGCAGCGGCGCGTTTTGGACGCACGCCCAATGGCCGACCGGCTACCCGAACGGCATGCACATCCACATCGTCGCCGGCCTGGCGCTGTGCGGGCTGTTGGGCGCGCACGTGCTGCTGCGCTTCAAGCGTCCGGCGCGTCATGATTTCTCTGGCCGACGCGACGCGCTGCGCTGGCTGGGCATGCTCGGCTTCGGCGCGGCCTTGCTGCCGGCTAAGGAAGCGCTCAATCGCGCCCTCGGGTTGCCGGGCGCGCAGCGGCGCTTCACCGGCTCGCGCCACGCAGGGAGCGACTCCGGCAACGCCTTCCCAATCACCAACTGGCTGTTTGACCGGCCCACGCCAATAGACACATCCCGCTGGCGATTAACCGTGCGCGGCGCAACCGCGCGCGTGTTGTCGCTCAGCTATGCTGAGCTGGCGCGGCTGCCCCAGACCAGCCTGCGCGCCACGCTTGATTGCACGGGTGGCTGGTACTCGACCCAGACCTGGCGCGGCATCTCGGTCGGCGCGCTACTGGATCAAGTCGGCGTCTTGCCCTCGGCGCGTTTTGTGAGTTTCGTCTCGGTCACCGGCTACCGCTGGAGCCTGCCGATCGCTGAGGCACGCACAGCCCTGCTGGCCACACACGTCGGCGATGAGCCGCTCGACCACTGGCACGGCGCGCCGCTGCGCTTGGTCGCGCCGGGCCGGCGCGGCTTTATGTGGGTCAAGTGGGTACGCGAGGTCGTCGTGCTCACCCAGCCCGACCTCGGCCAGTGGGTCGCCATCTTCACCAGCGGGCCGGACGCGACCTAGCTACGCGCCCCGCCCTTCCATCCCAGGCCGCGGCTGCGGCAGCGGCGGAATCGGCAACTCGAAAGGCAGGCGGAAACCCGGCAGGATCTCTAGTCCCCCACCCTCCTGGCCCGGAAGCACCCCGAAGATGGCATTGCCCAGCGAGACGCCCAAGTAGGCCTGGCCAGCTTTGTCGGGATGGCGGCCCAGGGTCACCACCATCGAGAGCGGCTTCTCCTGGCCTGCGCGCCGGACGCTGAGCGTGAGCTGGTCGCCGGGCTTGCTGCGCTGGATGACCTGCACCAGGTCATCCGCGCGCTCGATGGGCTTGTCGTTGGCGGCCACGATTAGGTCACCGGCTTTCAAACCGGCCTTGTCCGCCGGGCTGCCGGCGACCACCTCAACCACGCTGGCGCCGGAGACGCGCTCCGCGGAGCCAAACGGCAACTGGAATGAGCCTATGGCGAGCGCGTAGCGGATGCCAAGATAAGGCGAGCCCTTCTTCTCGGGGTTCTCGCCCAGGCGCACCTTGACGCTGCGCTCGGCGTCATCGCGCTTGATCTTCAACGTGATCTCATCGCCGGGCTTGTAGGCGGCGAGCAGGTCGCCCAGCGCCGACGACCAGTCCAGCGGCTTGTCGTTGATGGCGAGCAGGACATCGCCGACGCGCAGGCCGGCCTTGGCCGCCGGGCTGTCGGTGATCACCTCGGTGACCCGCACCTGCACGCCGAAGCGCTGCTCCAACCAGCGCTGGACGCCGCCCTCATCAGGCTTAGCTTGCGGCGGGCGGCTCTCCTGAGCCGGCGGCCTGGCTGTCGCTTCAAAGGGCACCACGCCCAGATATGGCCGGCCATCGGCCTGGCCCAGGACGACCCTCAGCGTGCGCTCGGCCTCCCCGCGCGCGATCCGCAGGCGCACCTCGTCACCCGGCTTGAGCGCGGCCAGCGCATCGCGCAGCGCGCC
>DAOTYZ010000193.1:0-4233 GCA_034434555.1 Candidatus Roseilinea sp. | reverse complement strand
CAACTTCTCAATCCGCGCTTCGTCTATGTCCACGCAGATCACGCGGTTGCCCAGGTCGGCCAAGCAGGTGCCGGTGACCAGCCCGACATACCCTACGCCGATCACAGCGATGTTCTTCATGGCGTGCTCATCCCCTCTTCGTGGAAGTTTACACAGCGAGAATCCCTCGGCGCCACGCCAGCTCGGCGTTTAACAGGCTGCCGCCGGCAGCGCCGCGAATGGTGTTGTGAGCCAGCGTGACGAGCTTCAGCCCGCGCTCGCCAAACAGCGGCTCGCGCCGCACACGCCCGACGACCACGCTCATGCCGCCCACCGGCCCACCGCTCAGTCGGTCGCGCCGCGGTTGCGGGCGATCGGCCTCCTCACGGACGATGATCGGGTGCTCCGGCGCAGTGGGCAAACCAGCCACCTCTGGCCGGCAGAATGTCCGCATCAGATGCGCGGCCTCTTCCGGCGCGACTGGCCGTTCGGTCTCCACCGACATGGCCACCATATGGCCGTCAATCACCGGCACGCGGTGGCAGTGCGCGCTTAGGCTGAAGTCCGCTTCGCAAATCGCCCCGTCCTCCAATCGGCCCAGCAGTTTGCGCGCTTCGGCTTCCAGCTTCTCCTCTTCGTTCTTGATGAACGGCAGGACGTTGTCGGTGATGTCCAGCGCCGGCACGCCCGGATAGCCCGCGCCGCTGATCGCCTGGAGCGAGGCGCAGAACACCCGCCGCACGCCAAAGGCATCGTAGATCGGCCGCAGGACCATCGCCGGCCCGCTCACCGTGCAGTTCGTGTTGCAGATGATCCCGCCCGACCAACCACGCGCCCCTCGCTGGTGGTGTAGCAAGTCCAAGTGATCGGGGTTGACCTCCGGGATGATCAGCGGCACATCCGGCATCATGCGGTGGTAAGAGGCGTTGGAGAACACCAGCAGGCCGGCCTGGGCGAAGGCCGGCTCGGCTTGCGCTGCGGATTCGTTGGGCAGCGCGCTGAAAACCGCCCGCACCTCCGGCGCAAACCGCCGCACCGTCTCTGGATCGGTGGGCAGCAGCGGCATCTCGCGCACCTCGGCGGGCATCTCGCCCTCCACCACCCAATGCGCGGCTTCCGCATAGCGCTTGCCCTCGCTGCGATCCGACGCGGTCAACGCGGCGACGCGAAAGAGCGGATGTCGGCTGAGCAGTTGGACGAAGCGCACCCCAACCGCGCCTGTAGCTCCTAGGACAGCAATGGCGATCTTGTCGGCAACCATGCGCGGAAGATGATACCGCAGACGATGGCTAGGGCTAGAGTGGGCGATGGCGTTGCCGTCGCCCACACAGGGTTAAATTACCCCTCTGCGAGAATGCGTTCACGCGCGAGGCCGCTCACCACACCCCTCGCAGTCGCTCGGCCATCACCGCCTTGTTCATCTCACCACTCGTAGCTCTGGAAGACCTCGACCCCCTGCGCCTTCGCTTCCTCGATGAACACCGGCCGCGCGTAGTGCGTCACCAAGATCGCCACCACCTCACGCCCAGGATACGCCCGCCTCACTGCCTCCACCTTTCGCCGCAACTGCGTAAACACCCGCGCCCGCTCACTCGCCCGCGACCGCCCGCGGTCCAACTGTAGCTTCGCTTCCCCGACCACCAACACCACCTCGTCCCCGCGCCGCGCCTCACCAAAGATGTTGATTTCCTCCCCCTCCACCTCGCGCCGCATCAGCCGGCCCACCACCTCCAGCCCCAGCCGCTCCTTCAGCAGGCGCGGCAGCCCGCGATACGCTTCGTTCTCCAGCGCGTAGCTCACCGCCCGCGACAATCCGCCCAGCTCCATCGCCAGCCCCTGCACCACCATCGTCAGCTTCGCCAGGCGCTGCTCCGTCTGCTCCTGCGCCTCGGCCAGCCGGCGCACGATCTCCTTCAGCTCGTTGAAGTCATCCGCCTTCACCAGCGCGTTGTAAGCGTCGTAAATCACCCCCGCCAACACCTCCGCCTGCTCAGCGGGAAAGACCTGCGCTAATCGTTGTCGCATCGTCTGTTTATTCATTGTGAGTATTATCCGGCAACAACCTGTGCTCGGTCGAGAGAGGCATATACTCTAAGGCCAACTGCCGATAGGTTCAATACGATGGCGCTGAGTTCAACTGTCCACGTCTCCGACTTTATCCGCGCTGCAGTGCGAGAAGACCTGGCTACTGGTCGCTTCACCTACGTGCGCACGCGATTCCCACCTGAGCCAAACGGCTATTTGCACATTGGCCATGCCAAGGCGATGGCCATAGATTTTGAGATTGCGCGCGAGTTCGGCGGCACCTGCAACCTGCGCTTTGACGACACCAACCCAACCAAAGAGGAACAGGAATATGTAGATGCCATCATCGAGGATGTGCGCTGGCTGGGCTATCAGTGGGACGGGCTGTATTTTGCAAGTGATTACTTCGAGCAGCTTTATGAATTCGCGGTAAAGCTGATCAAAAAGGGCAAGGCCTACGTATGCGATCTCTCGCCGGAAGAGTTGCGTGAGTATCGCGGCACGCTCACCCAGCCTGGTCGAGAAAGCCCGTGGCGCAATCGCAGTGTGGAGGAAAATCTAGATTTATTCGCGCGCATGCGTGCTGGCGAGTTCCCCGAAGGCAGTCGCACGCTGCGCGCCAAGATCGACATGGCCTCCGGCAACCTGAACCTGCGAGACCCTGTGATGTATCGCATCATCCGCACGCCGCATCATCGCACTGGGACACGCTGGTGCATCTACCCCACCTATGACTTCGCCCATGGCCAGTGCGACAGCATCGAAGGCGTGACCCACTCCCTCTGCTCCTTGGAATATGAAGACCACCGCCCGCTCTACGAGTGGTTTTTGCGTGAGCTGGAGATCTTCTCTCCCAGACAGATCGAGTTTGCGCGCCTGAACTTAAGCTACACCGTGCTGAGCAAGCGCAAACTGCTCCGCTTGGTCCAGGAAGGTCACGTGCGCGGCTGGGACGATCCGCGCATGCCCACCCTGCGCGGCCTGCGGCGGCGCGGCTATACCCCATCCGCGATCCGCGATTTCTGCGCGCGAATCGGCGTGGCCAAGGCCAACAGCATCGTGGACATCGCCATGCTAGAGCACAGCTTGCGCGATGAGCTGAATAAGACCGCCCCTCGGGTAATGGCCGTGCTGCGCCCGCTGCGCGTCGTTATCGAGAACTATCCTGAAGGCCAGACCGAATGGCTAGAAGCCATCAACAACCCAGAAGACCCGAGCGCCGGCACGCGCCTCGTGCCATTTAGCCGCGAGCTTTACATCGAGCAAGACGACTTCATGGAGAATCCACCGCCCAAGTTCTACCGGCTGTCCCCTGGCCGTGAAGTGCGGTTGCGCTACGGCTACTTCATTCGCTGCAATGAGGTTGTGAAGGACGCCCAAGGCCAGGTTGTCGCTCTGCGCTGCACTTACGATCCCGAGACGCGCGGCGGCAGCGCGCCTGATGGTCGCAAGGCGAAAGCGACCATTCACTGGGTGAGCGCTGCGCACGCCCTGCCGATCGAAGCGCGACTCTACGACCATCTGTTCACTCGTCCAGATCCGGACGAAGCCGAAGACTTCCTCAGCGTGTTAAATCCACACTCCTTGGAAGTGGTCAACGCTTTTATCGAGCCAAGCGTCGCCGGCTCACCTGTTGGCAAACACTATCAGTTCGAGCGCCTGGGCTACTTCGTCGTAGATCCCGATTCCACACCTGAACGATTGGTGTTCAACCGATCCGTAACGCTAAAGGACGAATGGGCCAAAATCGCAAAGCAAGGCTAACTATCACTGTTCATAAAGTTGAAGATTCAAAGACTTCTCACTGCCTTAGTCGTGACCGCTGGCTTGTTCTTCACCCAGGTTCATCCATCGTTCGCCAGCACGCCCGCACCCATCGAAGAGGTGACCGTCATACCAAGCGAGACTGACATCCGAAGCACCATCCCCTCGCGCCGAGCATCCGAGCACTTGGAGGTCGTCGTTCAGCTTAATGACCCACCGCTGGCGGCCGTCGCTGGCAAACGGAGCGAACGGCTCGGCATCGCAGCAGCACAGCACGCTTACGCTGCCCAGCTCGCTGCCCGCCAAGATAGTTTCATGCAGTCCGCCGGTCAGCTCGGCGCGACAGAGCTGGCCCGCGTGAGCAAGGCCCTCAACGCGGTCATCGTGAGCATCCCCGCCAATCGCCTCGCCGAGCTGGCGAAGCTCCCCGGCGTCAAGTCGGTGCGGCCAGTGCGCCACTATGAG
>DAOTYZ010000192.1:0-5860 GCA_034434555.1 Candidatus Roseilinea sp. | reverse complement strand
TGCGGGTCACTGCCGGCTATCTAGACGGCGGGCGTGGCGACGCGCTGGCCTTCGTCGGCGGCGCATCGCTAGGCGCCGCGGCAAACCAGCCGCTGTATGGCTTCGTCCAAGAGGGCGGCGCCTACACCTTCAACGTGGCCAACAGCGACGGCTTCCGCATGACCGCGCCTGCGCACGAGGGCATTCACGAGAGCCGCTGGCAGGTGCGGGCGGCCGGCAGCTTGGTTGGCCCAGTGGCCACAGTGCGGGTAGTGGTGGATGACACGCCGCCGGCAGTTGTCATCCAGTCGCCGGGCGACAGCGCATACATCAACAGCAACACAGTCGTCCTGCAGGCTGCGCCGCAGGATGCCAACGGCGTTGCTCAGGTGCAATTCTTTGCTGGCTACGACGACGGCAGCGGCTGGGCCTGGCGCAATCTGGGCTGGGACACCAATGGTGCTGACGGCTGGCAGATCACTTGGAACGTCTCCGCTGTGCCTGACCAGGTCGGTGTCGCCCTGCATGCTTATGCTTGGGACCTGGCCGGTAACGGCGCTGGCGCGGCGCGCTGGGACATCACCCTCGACCGCACGCCGCCTTCGGCCGCCATTCAGTCCCTGCCGGCGAACCAGGACAGCACAGCGTTCATCGTATGGTGGAACAGCGGGCCGGACATCAGCGACATCAGCCGCTACGACCTTCAGGTTCAGGAGGACGGTGGACCATGGCAGGACTGGCTGCAAAACGTCGGCCCGCAGTATGTGGGGGCCTGGTTTGTCGGCGAGCTAGGCCGTCGCTACGCCTTCCGCATCCGGGCGACCGACCGAGCCGGCAACGTCTCAGCATACTCATCGCCCGTGGAGACCGTTATCCGGACCTGCGCCCCGGACGCTTATGAGCCGGATAACGAGCGCAGCGCTGCGCGGGCGCTGCCGCCGGGCCAGCCCCAGATGCGCACCTTCTGCGGCGCCGGGGATCACGATTGGGTGATCTTCCAGGTCCGGCCTGGCCAACGCTTCGCGATCTACACCACTGACCTTGGCTGGACGACCGACACCGTGCTGACGTTGTTCGACGCAGCAGGGAACGTGCTGGCCGAGAGCGACGACGTGAACTATCCCGAAGACCTCAGCTCGCGGATTGAGATCACGTGGACGGCAGCATACACCGGCACGTTCTACGCGCGCGTGCGGCACTTTAACCGCCGTGTCGCCGGCGATGGGGTAACTTATCGGCTGGTGTTTTCACCACTTCACAGGCTGCATTTGCCGATGGTGCAACGGCGACGGCCTGGGTGACTCCGCGGGGCTTTGGTCGAGCGCGAGTTTAGATACTTCGCTGGCGCTTCCTTCTCTGGTTCATAGCTATGGGCAGAACCCCAGAGTGATGCCCTCGCCTGCCCTCATATTCGATGCCATCAATCAGCAGCTCGCGAAGGCTTGCCCATATTCGTGAACGCACCCAGCCATTTGCCCGCTCTTGTACAATCCTCGCCGTTTCACGGCGTCTGCCCAAGGCGAACGTCAAACTCACGATAAAAGAGCAAGCACAATGAACTTCCACATCACGCCTTCTGGCAAAAAGCTAGTCACCGTCATCCCCGGCGATGGGATTGGTCCCGAGTGCGTCGAGTCGGCAGTGCGCATCATCGAAGCGACCGGCGCGCCGATTGACTGGGAGGTGCGCCACGCCGGCGCAAGCGTCTTCAAGCAGGGCATCGCCTCCGGCGTGCCCCAAGACACCATCGAGTCAATCGCCAAGACGCGCGTGGTCTTGAAGGAGCCGCTGGAGACGCCGGTGGGCTACGGCGAGAAGAGCGCCAACGTCACCCTGCGCAAGCTGTTCGAGACCTACGGCAACATTCGCCCGGTGCGCGAGCTGCCCGGCGTCAAGACGCGCTACAGCGGCAGCGGCGTGGACCTGGTCGTGGTGCGCGAGAACGTCGAAGACCTCTACGCCGGCATCGAGCACATGCAGACCCCTGGCGTGGCCCAGTGCCTCAAGCTGATCTCGGCCAAGGGCTGCGAGAAAATCGTGCGCTTGGCCTTTGAGTTGGCGCGCGCCGAGGGCCGGCGGAGCGTGGCCTGCGCCACCAAGTCCAACATCATGAAGCTCACCGAGGGCATGCTCAAGCGCACCTTCGAGGCGATCGCTCCAGAATACCCAGACATCCAAGCCTGGCACATCATCATTGACAACTGCGCCCACCAACTGGTCAAGAACCCCGCCCAGTTTGACGTGATCGTCACGACCAACATGAACGGCGACATCATCAGCGACCTGACCTCGGCGCTGATCGGCGGGCTAGGCTTCGCGCCCTCGGCCAACATCGGCAACGAGGTGGCCATCTTCGAGGCCGTGCACGGCTCTGCGCCCAAATACGCCGGCAAGAACGTGATCAACCCCACGGCGGTGATCCTCTCGGCGGTGATGATGCTGCGCCACTTGGGCGAGTTCGAGGCCGCCGCGGCGATCGAGCATGCCGTCCTGGTCACGCTGGAATCCGGCGTGCTGACGCGCGACGTGGTCGGCGACGCCAACGCCGCCTCGACCACCGCCTACACCGACGCGATCATCGCCAACCTGGGCAAAAGGTCGGCCAACTGGACGGTGCGCGATTACAAGCCCATCCGCCTGCCGCAGGTTTCTGACCACCCCGTCACCGTCGTGCCCAAGTCGCGGCGCGTCGTAGGCGTGGACGTGTTCGTGGAATGGCCGGGCGATCCAGCGTCGCTGGGCCGCAGCCTGGAGGCGATCGCCGAGGGCACGCCCCTGCGCCTGAAGATGATCTCTAACCGCGGCACGAAGGTCTATCCTTCGGTGGGCGCGATCACCGATTGCGTAGATCACTGGCGCTGTCGGTTTGTGCTGCGCGACGAGCACAACGGCGCCGACCTGAACGACGCCGACCTGCTCGCCCTGCTCCAGCGCGTGGCAGCGCAGCACCGCTGGATGCACGTGGAGAAGCTGCCGGAGTTCGACGGCCAACCCGGCTATACCAAAGCGCAGGGCGAGGATTAGGCCGGCGGATTCACTCTTCGTCCAACAGCAGGCCACTCTCTGCGAGGATCGCTTGCGCTGCCGCGAGGTCGCGCTGGCGCAGCAAGACGCGATCCGGCCCGCAGCGCGCCACCACCAGCCGGCGCAGGCGCGGCAGGCGCAGGATCGTCTCCATAACAGCCGCGTCGGTCGCCCGCAGCGCCACGCACGGCGCAGCGCGCACCTCAGTCCCGCGCTCTTCCCAGCGCAACAGCGCGCGCCGGAGCGGATCCGGCAGCGCCTGCTGGCTGTGCTGTTCCAGGAACGCGATCACGCGCGCCACGCGGATGCCCTGTCGGCGGGCGCGCGCCAGCGCGCGCGGCGCAAGCCGGTAGGTGTAGCCCTCAGCGTGCGTCTCTTGCCAATCCGCCACGCGCGCCAGTTGAAACCGCTCGTAGCGCAGCGCGTGCGCGATGTGCACTTGTCCGTCGGCGGTCACGCGAAAGGCTGGTTTGTCCTCTCCACTTGTTGCCTTCGGCGAGGCGGTCAGCCAGCGCATCGGGCCTTCAACCAAGTAGCGGATCAGCGCCCCTTCTACGCGCGCCCAGTGCTCAAAGCCTTGAAGGAACTCGCCGGTCTGCGCGTCGCGCACATACCAGGTGTCATAACGCCCATCGGGTCGCGCGAAGTCGGGCGCGTGCGCTTGCACATAGCGCACGAACGCCTCGGTCGCGCCGCTCTTGTGCTCGGCCTGCCAGTCCTGCCAGAGCGCGGCGATCGCCCGGCGCGCGCGGGGCGCATCGTACGACCACGCATGCGTCATCTCCAGCTTGAGCGTCGGCACATGGGCTAGGTCGTTCCACGTCGCGTCGCTTAGCCAGGCGTCCATCAGCGCAGCGAGCTGGGCTTCGGCATCGCTCCGCAGCCAGTCCAGCACCGGTCCGGGCGCCAGGCGCAGGCGGCCTTCCTCGGCGCGCATCCAGCCCATCAATGTCGCTAAATGGAGTAGCCAGGCGAAGCGACCGGAAGGCACAGGCGTCGTCGCGCCCTCCGGATCGCGCAGCATCGGGGCGAGCGCCCGACGGGCCTTGAGCGGCCATCCCCCGTCGGCGGTGAGCTGCACCTCGTGGTTGTGCGCGAAGCACAGCAGGGTGGTCAGATCATCGAGCAGCGGAGCGTCCTGCGCGCCGGTCGAGGGCGCCGGCGGCGACGCGCGCAGGTCAAACGCGCCCTCCTGCGAAGCTGGACCGAGCGCCTCGTAAAGATCGCTGGGCACGAAGAAGATCTCCACCGGCGCACCTGGGGCGCGGTCGAAGGCGCGGAAGATGAAGCCGCGATACCACAGCGCTTCGGCCGGGCTGACCGGTGCGAGCCAGGGGCGCTCGCGCTCCAGGCGGCCCGGCCCCATCGGGCGAATTTGCCCGAAGCGGCGCTCGAAGGTCGCCGCCGGCATGCGCCCGCGCGCGGCGATCATCGCATCCAGCGCAGCGCGCGCCTCGGCGGGCAGCGCCTGATAGGCTGCCTGCGCGCGCTCAGGTTGCGCCATGAAGGCCGCCAGCGACTCGGCCACTTGGCCGGCGGAGGTCGCCTCGATCGGCGCTTCCCACAGGTCGGCCATCGCCATCAGGCGCGGCAGCGGTTCATCGGCCAGACACGCGCGCAGCGTCCTCACCAGTTCAGATACAGGGTCAAAGCTTCAGCGCGCTCATCGTGCTGCGCACCAGCGCCGCACTCTTGTCGAGCATCTCCTGCTCCTCCGGCAGCAGCTTGATCTCGATGATTTGCTCGATGCCGCTGCGGCTCAGCTTCACCGGCACGCCGAAGAACATCTCACGCAGGCCATATTCGCCCTCTAAGTAGGCGGAGCACGGCAGGATCATCTTGCGGTCTTTCAGGATCGCTTCGGCCATCTCAGCGACCGCAGCGCCAGGCGCATAGTAGGCGCTGCCGGTCTTCAGCAGGTTGACGATCTCCGCCCCGCCCTGGCGCGTGCGCTGCACAATGGCCGCAATCCGATCAGGCGGCAGAAGCTCGGTGATCGGGATGCCGGCGACGGTGGAGTAGCGCACCAGCGGCACCATCTCATCGCCATGCCCGCCGAGCACGAAGGCGTGGGTGTTGCGCACGCTCACGCCCAATTCCTGGGCGATGAACGTGCGCATGCGCGCGCTGTCGAGCACGCCGGCCTGGCCGACCACGCGCTGCTTGGTGAAGCCGTAGTGCTTGCTGAGGATGGTATAGGCCAGGTAGGCCATGGTATCCAAGGGGTTGGTGACGATGATGACGATCGCGTTCGGCGAGGTGGCGCCGACGTTGTGGGCCACCTCGGTGATGATCTTCTGGTTAATGCCCACCAAGTCCTCGCGCGACATGCCGGGCTTGCGCGCTGCGCCGGCGGTCACCACCACGATGTCGCTATCTTTGGTGTCGGCGTAATCTGTAGTGCCGGTGATGCGCGTGTCGTAGCCCAGCACCGGCCCGGCTTCCTCCAGATCGAGGGCCTTGCCCTTGGGCATGGTTTCGGTGGCGGGGATGTCCAATAACACGATGTCGCCCAGCTCGCGCTCGGCCAGCCAGTGCGCCGTCGTCGCGCCGACGAAGCCGGCACCCACGATGGTGATCTTGTTGCGCGTCATGATGAGACCTCGTCTTGTGAGAAGTCGGTTGGAATCATACCCTTGCCTTACGCAGCCTGTTCGCAGGGGAGTGCTCAACTTTGGGGTGATTTGGCTCACCGAGATGAGAGGCGCAGAGAGCGCAGAGGATATGTAAAAATCTCTGCGTCCTCTGCGTCTCTGCGGTGCGTGTTTCTTGTATCACCTTCAAGTGGCGCACTCCCTTCGCAGGGATGCATTCATGGATAGGGGCAAAACGCCGGGTGGGCGACGGCAGTGCCGTC
>DAOTYZ010000191.1:0-11423 GCA_034434555.1 Candidatus Roseilinea sp. | reverse complement strand
CAGCGTCTTCACGATTGTCTATACGGTGCTGCCGCCGGCGAACGGCGGGGTCTTCTCGAACACGGCGGTGATCGCCAGCAGCGCGCCGAGCGACCCGAGCCCCGGTGACAACTCTGCCGGCGGTGGGCCGGTGAATGCTGCGGCGGACGCCGACCTGGCGATAGCCAAAGCGGCGGCGCCGACGTTGGTTGAGCCGGGCGGGGTGGTGACCTACACGCTGACGGTGACGAACAACGGGCCTAGCGCGGCGCAGTTCGTCACGGTGACGGATGTGCTGAGCGGCGGCAGCCTGGGCGGGGTGGTGGATACGTCGTCGGGCGTCAACGTGACCATCAGCGGGAACGGCGTGACCTTCACGGTCAACAGCCTGAACGCCGGCGGCGTCATCACGATGGTGTACACGGCGACCGCGCCGAGCCTGGGCGTGATGACGAACAGCGCGGTGGTCACCTCCGCTGTTGGCGACCTGGGCGGCGGGGACAACCAGGCCGGCGTGACGGTGCAAGTACAGGCGAGCACGACGACGCTGACGATCACCAAGCAGCAGACTTACACGCTCGGCGTCGGTAGCACAATCCGGCACTATGGGCTGGTGACCTACACGATCACGGTGACCAACACGGGCATAGCCACGGCAACCAACGTCATCATCACCGATGCGCTGAGCAGCGCCCTGAGCTTCCTGTCCGCCAGCGGTAGCTGCGCGCACAGCGGTGGCGTGGTCACTTGCACGTTGGGCAATCTCTCGGTTGGCCAGAGCGTCAGCGTGCAGATCGTGGCCCAGGCGACGGGCACGCCGGGCAGCCTGGTGAACAACGTCGCGCAAGCGGGCGCGAGCAACGCTTCACAGGTGAGTAGTGCACCGGTGAGCGCGCGCATCGAGTACAAGGCCTTCATGCCGATCGTGCGCAAGCCAGCGATGGTGTATCTCCCCATCGCTCGTAGGCCATAAACGCGCAGCGCGCCGGCGGGAGTCTTCGCTCCTGCCGGCGTTTTTATTTGGCAACCTTAACCCAGCCGTATATATTGCGCAGCGTGGTTGTCGCCCTTACGCTGCTGCGGTTTAGCGGGCCTGCGCGGGTCTGGATGTTGACGCAGATGGCGTTTGCGCGGCCGGCGCTGCGGCGCACGCCCGACCTGCGTTTTTGGAAGCTGCTCGGCAGTGGACATGGTTTCGGCCCACAGCCTGATTTCAGCCGCTATGCATTGCTCACCACATGGCCATCGCTCGAAGCGGCGCGCGGGTTCCACGCGCTGTCGCCGGTGATGCGGCGTTTTCGCCGGCGCGCCGACGAGACATGGACGCTGTATATGCGCCCCATTCGTGCGCATGGCTCATGGTCAGGGGTGAACCCTTTTATCCCACAAGACGTAGAAACAGACATTGATGGGCCACTGGCGATATTGACGCGCGCGACGATCCGCTGGCGGGCGTTGACGAGATTCTGGTCGCACGCACACGCCACCGAGCGCGCGCTGGATAACGCGCCAGGGCTATTGTTCGCCATCGGCATTGGAGAGGCGCCGATGGTTCGCCAAGCGACGTTTAGCCTATGGCGAGACGCGGCAGCCGCGCATGCGTATGCTTATCGTGCAATTGCCCATGCTGAAGTCATCCGCCGCACGCGCGCCGAAGGTTGGTACGCCGAAGAGCTGTTCGCTCGCTTTGCGCCGATCAGCGCTGTGGGAAGCTGGAACGGCGTTGAGTTGCTCTCAGCCGCTCGCGCGCACGCGCAGAAAGGTCTCTACACTACATAGACTTAACCTGAGCGGCGTATAAACATCTAGGCTGGTGTGCGCGCGTTTCATCAGCGATTTGCGCGATTGCCAAAGCACATGTACAACATAGATGCCAAGCCGCGATGCGCTGAAGGAGCGGCCGGCCATCAAAACAGAAACTCTTTTTGGAGGGAATAGCTCATGAAACTGTCAAAGCGTATTTCGTTCTTCGTGCCAGCGTTGGGCCTTGCACTTGCTGCATGCGGCGCACCTGCCGCAGAGGTGGATAGAAGTGGCGACTTCTATCTGGCTCTCCCACGCGTTGAGGTCGCCCTAGACGACAACGGCACACCATCTATCGCGGGCCTCAGCCCCGATGCGGTGCGGACGTTGACCTTTGGCCTCGTTGATCTGTCACAGTTCGCAGTTGGCAAGGACTGGGTGGACTACCTGAAGAGCACAGGGGTTCAGCACATCGAGCTTGCCTTCCATGGGAAGGGTGCGTTCATCTACGCCAACGGCAAGCAACTGCCTTCCATGCGCCTCAGTGACGAATCTCTCTCTACGATTGGCGATGCTGCTGAGACGGTGACCGGCATCCTCGCCCCCGGATTCGAGGGCTATGCCTCGCTGGCCAAGCGCTTCCTGCCGCTGGCGCGCAGCCTGGGGCTGGGCCTGGTGATCCGCGTGCCGAGCAACGGCGCGCCTGAGATTCCACTGCGCGATCCAAAGGCCGCTGCGCCTGCTTCGACGGCCAAGCCGGGCGATGACTCGGTGCTGGTTCGCCTTGTCGTGGACTACGACAGGAACGGCGTGCCGTCGGTGGCTGGCATCTCGGTGTCGGAGCTGGAGCAGTTGTTTGGGTTGGACCTGACGCTGCTTAAGCTCGATCCCGGCTTTGTGCGCCTGCTAATGGATAGGGGCATCCAGCACATCTCCGTGCGCAGCGAGGGTGATGGGATGGCGCTGGCCCTTAACGACAAGCCACTGCCCAACTTGGTGTGCGATGAGGACTGCCTGAAGAACACCTCAGAGGTCGTCGTCGCGCTTAACACCTATCCGGAGTTCAGCATAGTCAACGACTTGGTGAAGCAGTTTGGGCCGTCGCTGTCCAGCGTGAACGCCGAGCTTGCGCTGCGCTTCCCGCCTGCGCCTGGTTCTCAGAGAATCCCGCTGCCCTTTGGATCGGGCAATTAACCCCAGGCTCCCTCCGAGGGCCCAAAAGTGAGGTTACGCCTATGGACGTGCCACAGAAGTATGGAGGGTTCAAAGTTCTGGGGATGGTTCTCATGATCGTGGGTGCCGTTATCCTAGCAGTCGGTCTGATCATCGGCCTGGTGCTGCTCACGGGCAACTTCTGGCCTGGCTACAACCAGGGATTTAACCTGATTGGTTGGGGGCCAGTGTTGATCGGGTTGGCCAATGGTGTGCCGCTGCTGGCGATCGGCGCGCTGCTGCGCTTGCTGACGGAGGTTGAGCACAATTCGCGCGCTGCCGTCCAAATGGCCGAGCTTAGCCGGAAGTCCGCTGAGATCGCCATGAAGAACAGCGAAGCGCTGATGAAGAGCACTGAGGCGCTGCTACGCACCGCCGAAGCGACCAAAGGCGCGCCGACTCAGGGCAAGTCCTAACTTGCAGAGGAGATCACCCCATACGCAACGCGAGGGCTTCTTGTTAAAGAAGCCCTCGCGTTCATTTACAGAATGCCGCCTAAGCTCCAAGGTTGGAACTCTTCCTCGCCGATCTGTTGAGCTTCGCTCTTGCTCGGCTGTCCTGATGCAACAGCGATCATGTAATCAAGCAGCTCATCGGCCACCGCTTGCATCGGCACACCCTCCAGCACCTTGCCGGCGTTGATGTCCATATCCTCTTCCATGCGCCGATAGGTTGCGCTGTTGCTGGCCACCTTAATGCTGGGCGCAGGCTTAAAGCCAAAGCACGACCCGCGCCCTGTAGTGAATACGACCAGGTTACATCCACCGGCAACCTGGCCGGTGACGCTGACCGGGTCGTAGCCGGGTGAATCCATAAAGGTAAAGCCCGGCTGGGTGATCGGCTCGGCGTAGTCCACCACGTCCATGAGCGGGGATGTGCCGGCCTTGGCCACCGCGCCCAGCGATTTCTCGAAGATGGTGGTCAAGCCGCCTGCCTTGTTGCCATACGAAGGGTTGTTGTCAATCTCAATGCCGTGCTTGGCAGTGTGTTGTTCCCACCAGCGCACCTTTTGAATCAGCTTCTCGCCCACCTCTCGGCTGATGGCCCGCCGGGTGAGCAAGTGCTCCGCGCCGTAGATTTCGGGCGTCTCGGCCAACACCACGCTGCCGCCCTGCTGCACGATCATGTCGCTGGCCATGCCCAACACCGGATTGGCCGTCACGCCGCTCCATCCATCGCTGCCCCCGCATTGCAACGCCACAGTCAGCGCGCTGATCGGCGTGGGTTGTCGGGCAACCGCGTTGACCGCCGGCAGCAGCGCGCGCACCGCCTCGATGCCGGCTTCGATGGTCTTGCGCGTGCCGCCTATCTCCTGGATGGTGAGCGCGAGGGGAGGAGTGTTTGGCTGGGCTTCGCCGTTGGCCCGCAACTGGTAATTGCCCACCAGGTCGTTGATCTGGTTCACCTCGCAGCCTAGCCCGACGAGCACGTAGCCCCCGACGTTGGGGTGATTGGCCATGCCGGCCAACACGCGCTGTAGCAGCACGTAGTCCTCGCTGCCGATCCGCACAGCGCAGCCCAGCCCGTGGGCGATGGCGATCACGCCGTCCACGTTGGGGAAATCCGCCAGCGTCTCTTTGGTGAAGGCGCGGGCGATCGCGCGCACCACGTGGGCCGAGCAGTTGACCGTGCTGATCACCGCGACGTAATTGCGCGTGCCCGCGCGGCCGTCTGGCCGCGGATAGCCCATGAAGGTGCGTCGCTGGGCGACCGGTAACACGCTCACCGGCTTCACGTCAACGCCGAAAGCGTAGTCGCGCTCAAAATCGGCCACGCCGCAGTTGTGGACATGCACGTGTTCACCGACATGGATGGCTTGGCGGGCGAAGCCGATCACCTGCCCATAGCGGCGGATCGCTTGGCCCTGGGCGATCGCGCGGATTGCGAGTTTGTGGCCGGCGGGAATCACCCCAGAGACGCGGATGGGAGCATCAACGCCAGGTGCGCCGTGCAGCGTCGTGCCGGCTGCCAGCGTCAGCTTAGCGATCGCCACGTCGTCGTCGGGATGCAGCTTTATGGCGGCTTCCTCAAACGGCAGTGTGATGGCTTCAAGAAGCGTTACGTTCATCGGTCAAGAATTCCCTCACGATATGGACGAAATCGGTAGTCTTCTCTACCATGGGCAAATGGCCGCAGTTGTCAATCCAGATCAGCCGGCTATGCGGAGCCAGGCTTGCCGTGTATTCGGCATTGCGCGGCGGCATGATCTGATCACGACGGCAGTGGATGAACAGCACGGGCATGGGCAACTGCGTTAACGCGCGCGGGGTCTCCCAGCTCAGCGAGGCCTTGACGGTGAGCGCAGCAGTGCGCGCGTCCATCCGCATGAAGTCCTCCCAGCCTTGACGCAAGACCTGCGGGTCGCTCGGCGGACGGTAGAAGTAGCGCTGGCCCAGCAGCCTGGCGAACGCTTCGCCCTTGGCCAGCGGCAGCCGGCGGGCCATCACCATCAAACCGGTGACCGTGTGCATGAAGTCAATCAGGCGGCGCTCGCGCTCATTGCGAAAGGTGCTGAAGTTGCTGATGACCAGGCGGCGGACGCGGCGCGGCTGCGCGGCAGCCAGCGCGATGGCCACCCCAGACCCGTAGCTATGGCCGATCACATCGCACGTCTCAATGCCTTGCGCGTCCAGGAACGCAGCGACGATGCTTGCCAGGCCGCGGTGTGAGTGGGCCTCTTGGTCTGCGCCGTCATCTGCGGCCAGCGGCGGCGAGTGGCCGAAGCCGGGCAGGTCGAGCGCGCAGCAGCAAAACGCATTACCAAGTGCTGTCATGACCGGCAGCCAGTAGCGCGAAGAGCCGCCCCACCCGTGGATAAAGAGCAAAGCCGGCGCAGTGGGAGAGCCAACGCAGCGATAGGCCACTTCTCCATGCGCAAGCGTGAGCCTACACACGTCCTCGTGCATAGCCTTGTCTAAGGCTTGTCTCATATTTGTCTCAAAAGCGTGTGCAAAATGTCTTACATGGAAGCGTTGAACAACACACATCACCAGCCAGGAGCGGTTCCAAATCGAGAGCAGGTGAGTGTCATCAAAGTCTCGGCGCAGTCTCGTTCGACCGCAGTGGCCGGTGCCATTGCGGGCATTATCCGCGAACGCGGGCGAGTGGACGTGCAAGCCATCGGCGCTGGCGCGGTGAATCAGGCGATGAAAGCCGCTGCCATCGCGCGCGGTTATCTCCAGCTCGACGGCATTGATGTCGTTGTCATCCCGTCGTTCTCGGACGTGCTGATCGAGGGCGCCGAACGGACAGCCATTCGCCTCTCGATTGAACCGCGCTAGCGAGTATCTCACAACTCTGCCCCGCATAAGGCGAACCGACAGCGACGGGCAGACCCTGGGTGGGCGATGGCGTTGCTGTTGCCCACCCAGAGTTTTACCCTTGGCTATGCGCACGGTGGTTGCGCCACTTAAAGTACGCACCGCAGAGGGATGCAAAGGTTATTTCTCTGTGCCTCAGCGGTTTCAATGCCAGTGGGCCAAGTCACCCCAAAGAAGCATCTAAACGCCTGCCCAACCAGCCCCATGGATCCATCCATGTTGCTGTGCCGCGAAACATCTGCCGGCCAAGGCTGCGCAGTCTCGGTAGTAGCCCCGCAGCAATTCGATCAGGCGCGAGTTTAGATTCTTCGCTTTCGCTCAGAATGACAGTGTGAGGCGGGGTATTGGTGACCCTGGCGTGCTCAATGCGCCAAGCGTCACCTACCTGCTCGATTCTTGGCTTGCTTAGCAGTGATGACGTGAGCGATGCGCTTGCGGATGACCAAAACGTGTGCCCAGCCGCGCGGCCTTTCATTCCGAATCGGAACACTCCCCTTACATCTCCATTTAGGTAAGCCCGTTTACAATGCGATAATTCAATGCAACAGACCATCCCGCGCGAGAGCAGCGAGCTCCCTGCCTTGGCCGGCGTGGTGCCGGCAGCGGCTCATCCGGTGGAAGCCGGCGAAGCGCGCCTTCATCTTCAGCGCCTGCAGAACGTCATCCGCTTCGCTTCGCTGGCCACCTCCATCATCGTTGTCGCGCTGCCCATCTACTCGGGCAACTTCAACGTCAGCGGCTTCGAGAAAGGGCTGCTGTTCGCCATCCCGGCCTTTATGATGGCGATCGCCCGGCCAGTCATCGGGCGCAGCATGGACCGCTACGGCCGTAAGCCCTTCCTCAGCTTGGGCGTCGGCATCCTGTTCGTGTCCATGGCGCTCTTCGTCTTGGCCCGCGAGTTCAGCCTGCAGGTCGGCAGCATCAGCCTCCGCGCGGATGCCTCCTTCGCCGTCGCCATGCTGTTCGTGGCGCGGACGATCCAGGGGTTTGGCCTGGGCACGATGCTGCTGGCTGCATATACGATCACCGCCGACCTGGCGCGCCGGAGCGGGCGCGGCTCCAGCTTCGGCTACACCGAGGAGGCCCAGTATCGCGGCGGGCTATATGGCGGCCTGATCGCGGTGCCGATCTTATTATTGTTCGGGCTTGACCCTGCCCATGGCTTGCGCCTGAACCAGACGGTGTGGTCGCTCATCTTCGCCCTATATGCGCTGGGGGCGCTGCTGGCCTTCATCCTGGCGCTGCGGGCCGTGCCGGAGACGCGCCGATACGCCTTGATCGAGGCGCAGCGCGAGGAGCACGCCAGGCAGGCCATTGACCCGCAGCTATACGTGCTGATGGGCATCGTGGCGCTGACGACGGCCTCTTCCTACGGCTTAGCGCCGTTCATCTTGACGTTCATCCAGGACCATCTGACCCAGAACGTCTTTTTGATCGCCATGGCCTACGTTCCGGCAGCGCTGATCTGGGCCTTTCTGCCGTCGCGCCTGGGCCGCATCGCCGACCGAGTGGGGCGCAAGCCGCCGATCGCGGTCGGGCTGACCACCAGCGGGCTGTTCTCGCTCACCATCCCCTTCCTCAGCCTGCTCTTCCCGAGCGTCACGCCGGCCATCATCGCGCTGATGGTGTTCGCCACGCTGGAGGCGATCTGCTACGCAGCAGCCGTGCCGGCTGAACAAGCTCTGGTGGCCGACATGACCGGCGGCCAGCGGCGCGGCACCGGCTTCGGCCTCTACACATTGGCCCAGTCCACAGGCCAGGTGATCGGCCCGCTGATCATGGGCGCGCTCTACGATGTGGATCGCAGCGGCCCCTTCCTGGCCAATGCCGTCATCCTCGTGATCGGCAGCCTCATGGTGCTTGCGCTGTTGCGCGACCCGGCCAGGCGCCGCCCTGTGCCCGTGAACGCCGGCCATTGACGCTCCTGCCTATGCCGTCCGTCGCCTATCTCTACGACCCGCTCTTCCTCGAACACGACCGCCCAGGGCATCCCGAGCACGCCGGCCGGCTGCGCGCGGTGATGCGCCTGCTGCGCGAGCGAAATATGTCAGATGCGCTGCGCCCGCTCTCGTTCGCTGCGGCCACCTTCGCGCAATTGACGGCGGTTCACGCACCGGCCTATGTCGCGCGGGTTCAGGCGCTCAGCCAGCGCGGGGGCGGCGCGCTAAACCCCGACACCTATCTCAACGCGGCCAGCTTCGACGCGGCAGCGCTCGCCGCCGGCGCGTGCATCGCCGCTGCGCAGGCGGTGATGAGCGGCGCGGCGTGCCGCGCTTTCGCCCTGGTGCGACCGCCGGGCCACCACGCCTTCGCCGATCACGGCGAGGGCTTTTGTCTGTTCAACAACGCAGCCTTCGCGGCCAAATCTGCCCTGGGCGACCTGGATGCTGCCGAGGACTACGCCTGGTCGCCGGCTGCCTTGCGCAGCCAGCGCGACGCGCGCCCGGAGCGCGTGATGATCGTGGACTTCGACGTGCATCACGGCAACGGCACGCAGGCCATCTTCTACGATGACCCGCGCGTGTTGTTCCTCTCCATCCACGAATACGGGTTCATCTATCCCGGCAGCGGCGCTTCAGACGAGCAGGGGCGCGGACAGGGACGCGGGCTGACGATCAACGTGCCGTTGCCGCCGCAGACGGGCGATTTTGGCTATGCCCTGGTCTTTGACCAGATCGTGGCGCCGGCTGCGCTGCGCTTCCGGCCCGACCTCATCGTGGTCTCGGCGGGGTTCGACGCGCACTGGCGCGACCCGCTGGCGCACATGTGCGTTTCCCTGGCCGGCTTCGCGCGCATGATGCGCGTGCTGTGCGAGCTGAGCGAGGCGCTGTGCGGCGGGCGCATGGTCGTCGTGCTCGAAGGTGGCTACGACCTGGAGGCGCTGAGCTTTGGCGTGCTCAACACCTTGCGCATCATGCAAGGCAACCTGTCCGAGGTAGAAGACCCGATCGGCCCTTCGCCGGTGGACGAAGCGCCCGTCGAAGAGCTTATCGCTGCCTTCGCGCACACGCACGGATTGGAGTGAGCGCCATGCCCTATGCTCAGGATTACATCAAGCGCATGATCGAGCAGTTCGGCGAATTCCTGCTCGCGCTCAAGCAGCTCCTCGCCGAGGACCGGCGCGCCCAGGCCCGCGAACAACTCGACGCAGCCTATCGCGCCCTGCTGGGCATGGACGCGACGTTCATCCGCCAGGCGCCCGATGACTATCTCATCCTGGCCTGCGGCATGGCGCAGGTGGGCGACCTGGACAAAGCGCTGGCGCTGGGGGATTTGCTGGCTGCCGATGGCGACTGGCACGCCATGGAGGGGGATGACGAGACGGCCCAGGCTTGCTATCGGAAAGCCACTCGCTTGCTGATCGAGACGCTGCTGCGTCAACCTTTCGGCACCTCCGCGGCCTATGTTGAGAAGATTGACGCGCTGATCGAGAAGCTGGAGCACGACGGCCTGCCCTTTGATCTGCGCGAGCGGTTGTTCCGCTATCACGAGCGCGTGGGCCGCTATGCCGATGCGGAGGACGATTTGTTCGACTTGCTGGCTGCGTGGCCGGACGATCCTGGTCTGCTCGAGGCCGGCATTGCGTTTTACGAGCGCCTGCTGGCGCTCAAGGATCACGAGCTGCTGCTGGGCGGCTTGCCGCGCGACGAGGTGCTGGCCGGCTTGGCCGAGCTGGAGGCGCGCGGCCGCATTCATGGCTGGGTTAATCTCACACGGAGAAGCGGAGAACGCAGAGATATGTAGTCGCCCAGCCGCCTGATTCGCGGATTGGTGAACGCGCCTAGGCGCGCTCGCGCTAGGCGTATCATCAGTATCTCACGAGAGGCCATGCCTATCACTGTGTTGCTTGGTGCCCAATGGGGCGACGAAGGCAAAGGGCGCATCACCGATGCGCTGGCCGAATCCGCCGACATCGTGGCCCGCTTCAACGGCGGGGACAACGCCGGCCACACGATCACCATCAACGGCGCGGTCTTCAAGTTACACCTGTTGCCGTCGGGCGTGTTTCGCCCTGGCTGCTTGAACATCATCGGCAACGGGGTGGTGATCAACCCGGTGAACTTCTTGAAGGAGTGCGATGCGCTGGTCGCGGGCGGCTTTCCCATCACGCCCGACAACTTGCAGATCAGCGAGGCCGCGCACGTGATCCTCCCAGGCCACGTCGCGCTCGACGCTGCGCGCGAGTCCACCCACGGCGGCCTCGGCACCACTCGGCGCGGCATCGGCTTTGCCTATAGCGATAAGGCTGCGCGCACAGGGCTGCGCGCCGGCCTGATGCGCCGGCCCGACCAGTTCGCCCAGGCCGTGCGCGCGCATACCCAGCGCGTCAATCAAATCTTGACGCGCGACTACGGCTGTCCATCGCTCGACGCCGACGCGCTGGCCGAGCAGTATGCCTACGCTGCGCAGCGCATCGCGCCATACGTGACCAACACGGCGCGCACCCTTCATCGCGCGCTGGCCGAGGGCAAGCGCATCCTTGCCGAGGGCGCGCAGGCCGCCTTGCTGGATATTGACCACGGCACTTACCCGTTCGTGACCTCCTCAAACGCCACCGTGGGCGGTGTGCTGACCGGCCTGGGTGTGCCGGCTCAGGCGGTTGACCGCGTGGTGGGCACGGCCAAGGCGTTCTGCACGCGCGTTGGGGATGGCCCGTTCGTCACCGAGCTGGACGGCGAATTGGCGCTGCGCCTGCGCGGCAGCGGAGCCAATCCCTGGGATGAATACGGCGCGACGACCGGCCGGCCTCGGCGGGTGGGGTGGTTCGACGCCGTGGCGCTGCGCTATGCGGCGCAGATCAACGGCTTCACCGAGCTGGCGCTGACCAAGTTGGACATCCTCACCGGCCTCGACCAGGTGCTCATCTGCACCGCATATGACCATCACGGTGAGCGGCTCGCCGACTTCCCGCAGGATAGCGCGGTGCTGGCCGAATGCCGGCCGATCTACGAAGCGTTGCCCGGCTGGTCAGAGGACGTGCGACAGGCGCGCTGCTTCGATGCGCTGCCGGCTGCTGCGCGCGCCTACATCGCGCGCATCGAGGCGCTGGCCGGCGCGCCGGTCACGATGGTCAGCGTCGGGCCGGAGCGCGATCAGTTGATCAGGCGGCAAGGGCATATATAATTGTAGAACAAGTGTTCGATAACCTGCCGCTGGGCAGGTTCCAAA
>DAOTYZ010000190.1:0-23814 GCA_034434555.1 Candidatus Roseilinea sp. | reverse complement strand
TTTGCGCCGGCAGCTTGGATGATCGGCGGCACAATGCCGCCGTCCTGTTGAAGCAGGGCGAGGAGCAGGTGCTCCGGCTCAATCGCCTGCTGGCCGTATTCTTGGGCTAGGGATTGGGCGCTGAAGAACGCCTCTTGTGCTTTCTCCGTATATTGATTTAGGTTCATATGCGCTTCCTCTGGTGTGCATCGTATGGCTGCAGATCGAAGCAGCGTTGGAAGCACACTAGCGCTGAATTAACAGCGCCGCCGGTCGCCGGCCCCTAGGGTTGATCCAGGAACTCACTCAGGTATTTCGCCTTGTTGGCGCTGCGGGCCACCTTGCCGCTGCTCGTCTTGATCAACCAGTGGCGGTCCACCATCACCACGCGGCGCACAGCCACCTCGGAGTTTTGCGTGACGTATGCGCGCACGGCCTCGGCGATCCGCTCGCGCTCAGCCGGTTCCTCGCTCTCGGCCTCGGCCACGATCACCACTTCTTCGGTGCCGGCCTCTTCGCTGAAGATGCCGAAGGCAGCAACCCGGCCGGGGTGAACACCGTCCACCTCGCCGGCCAGTGACTCCAGGTCCTGAGGATAGATGTTCTTCCCCCCCACGATGATCAAATCCTTCTTGCGGCCGGTGACGTACAACTCGCCGCCGCGCATGTAGCCCAGGTCACCGGTGAGGTAAAACCCCTCGAAGAACGCCTGCGCTGTGGCGTCGGGGCGATGGTAATACTCGCTCAACATGCAATCGCTGCGCAGCGCGATCTCCCCAATCTCGCCCTCCGCCAGGTCGCGGCGGTCGTCGCTCAAAATACGGATGCACACATTCGACAACGGCCGACCGGACGAGACCTGACCGGAGTGGCCAATCCCGCCGCCTTCGTTGCGCGAGATCGGCTTGCCGATCTCGCTCTGGGTCACGGCGAAGGTGTTCTCCGCCATCGCGTAGCACGTGGCCAGCGCCTCCGGGCGCAACCCGTAGGGCTGGAAGCGCTGGCAGAAGCGCTGATGGCTGCTGTGGTAGATCGGCTCGGAGCAGTTGATCACGGCGCGCAGCGAAGAGAGGTCCACACCCTCCATCTCACGCGCGCGGACGCGGGTGGCGCAGAAGTTATAGGCAAAGTTGGGCAGCCAGGTCAGCGTGCCGCGATAGCGGCTGATCGCCTGCATCAGGCGCGCCGGCGCGCGCACCCAGTCGAACGGCGACATCAGAACCAGCGGCACGCGCCGGACCACCGGCATGACGAACGACGCGATCAACCCCATGTCGTGGTACAGCGGCAACCAACTCACGATCACGTCGTCCTCGGCCAGAGCGATGGCCGGCGCGTAGGCGTTGAGCTGGTTGAGCACGGCGCGGTGGGAGAGGGCCACCCCTTTTTGAAGCCCCGTGCTGCCGGACGAATGCTGGAGCAGGACGAGGTCGCTGTCCTGTCGGCGCAGGCCGCCCAGCGCGGTGAAATCCGGTGCGGCCCGGAGCGGCTTAGCCAGCTCGATGATCGCGGTCGTCGGCGCAGCCGCCACCCGCACGGCATACGCCACTTCGCCGGCGAACTGCGGATAGGTGACGATCGCCTGCGGGCGAGTGATCCGAATCAAGGCGGCCAGGTCAGCGCGATAGCGCGCCGGCAACAGCTTCTCGGTGAGCGGGGGCAGGATGGCCGGCACTGCCCCGTGCAGGATCGCGCCCCAAAAGGCGTAGATGAGCGGCTCGCCATGGTGCAAGATGATCACCACCACCTCGCCGGCACGGATCCCCCATTGCTCCAAAAGGCGGGCGAACCCTGCCGCGCCGCAGACCAGGTCGCTATAGGTGATGCACCGGTCGGGCTGGCCGGCCACCTGGAGATAAATCGCGGGCCGGTCGGCGGCAAAGAAGTAGTGTTCTGCCAGGATGTTGGCGAGCATCGTCATCGCTTTCTCGCGCTGATCAGCGCAGCAAGCTGCTCCAGCGTGTCGAACGTGTCGGCGTTTAACTCGCCATCGTCCAAACGCACGCCGAAGCGCTGCTCGACGAACAACCCTAGGTCCACTAAGTGGAACGAATCTATCAGCCCACTGGAGATGAGCTTCTCATCGGGCCGGATGGCGCGCTTTGGATTTTTCAGGATTTCGTTTGCGATGTAGTCGGCCAGCGGGCGGATGATGTCGTCGCTCATGGCTTTGATTATCGCCGTGCCGTGAGGTCGGCGATGGCTGGCGCGATCGCCTCGGCCAGCAAGCGAACCCCGCGCGGCGTGAGGTGCACGGCGCTGTTGGTGAACTCCGCCTGGGGCACGCTGTCCCAGGCGTCCAGGTATCGCGCCTGGCCTTGCGCCAAGTGTGCGCGCAGCATGGCGCGATAGGCATCGTAGGCCCAGCGGGGGTAAAGCGCGTTGTAGCGCAGGTGGCTGTTCCGCCCTTGGCTTATCAAGATCGGCTCGTTCACGATCAGCACGGGAACGCCGGCCTCGGTGGCCATGCGGATGCCGGCATCGAGCGCGTCGAAGGCCAGCGCCGATTTCGGCAGCTCAGGAGGCGTGAACTGCCTGAAGCGCAGGTCGGCGTCGAAGTCGCGTTGGGCCGGCTCGTAGCGCTCCGGATAGTGCTGGTCAATGCCCGTTGCGCCCCATAGCGCACCGTAGGCTTGTAGCCGCAGCCAATCGGCCAGCGCCCGCCGTTGGCCGACGAGCGTGCGCTCCAAGAGCGTGGGGGTGACGAAGCGCGGGTCGTTGGGGTCGGCGCGCAGGGCGTAATCGGCGATCATGGCGCGCACCGCCGGCGCGTTATGGCGGACGATGGGGTGATCGAGCTGCGCTTCGGACGGAAAAGACTCCAGCGTGACCAACCAGACGACCAAATCAGGCTGGTGGCGCAGCGCGTGGCGCAAGATCAACAGGTCCTTGGTCAGCGACATGATCGGGTAGCCCAGGTTGTAAGCGCGCACGGGGCGGCCATCGGGCGCGCGCAGACCCAGCGCGTTGAGCTGGCCGGCCAGCGTCTCTTCGTTGCGCAGCAGCCAGCCCCAGGTCGCCGAATCGCCGATCAGAAAAACGCGGAACTCAGCGGATGGCCTGCCGCTCACGACGTGCGACGCGAACATCGCCTCCAGGCTATATAGGCTGACGTTGTAGGCGCGACTTGGATCGTCGCCGTAGGGTAGGCGCAGCCGGCCCGGCCAGAGCGCGTTGTAGAGCGAGAGCTGACCCAGGGCCGCCACGCCGGCGTTGTCCGGCGTATTGGCCCAGGCGAACAGCGCGTTGAACAACACAAACCAGGCCAGCGTTTTGGCGAGGATGCGCGCCAGGCTACAGCGGTTCATAGGCCAAAGAGCGTTGCGACCATCCGCCAGGCGAGCGCCGGGTCGGGCAGCGCAAACCAGACCCAGCCCAGCGCGACGAAGTGGAACGTGAGCGCCGCGCCGAGTGCGCGCTGCAAGGCCGGCGGCTCCGGCATCGCGCGTGCCCTGGCAAAGTCGGCCCAGCGGTTGTGAATGAAGAGGCCCAACCCGTGCCAAGCGCCCCAGATGGCGAAGTTCCAGGTCACCCCATGCCACAGGCCGATCAACAGCATGGTCGTGAGCTGACCGGTCAGGATGATCGCCGGTGCGGGCCAGCCGCGCGTGCGCAGGGCGCGGGTGAGCGGGTTGAAGTAGTAGGCGCGAAACCACTGCGCCAGCGAGATATGCCAGCTATTCCAAAATTGGGTGAGGTTGGGCTTTAGATAGGGGCGGCTGAAGTTCTCCGGCAGGCGGATGCCGAAGACCCGCGCGATGCCGATGGCGATGTCGCTGTAACCGCCAAAGTCAAAGTAGATGCGCAGGGCGTAAGCATATAGGAGCAGCCATGCCCAGGCTGCGCCGCGCACCTGGAGCGCGTTCGCCTCGTTCAACGCGAACAGCGCCAGCAGGTCGGCCAACACGAACTTCTTGAACGCCCCAACTGCAACCCGCCGGCCACCTTCCATCGAATCGGCCAGATTGAAGCGAAAGTCGGCGCGCAAGTCCTTCAGGAAGCGTTCTGGGCGGTCAATCGGGCCGGCGATCCAGGCCGGCGCAAACAGCGCATAGGTGATGAACTCGCGCAGCGACATCCTCGGCAGCCTGCCGGCGGCGCGCTCGCGCAGCGCGGCCACCAGCCGGAAGAAGAGGTAGGAGAAGCCCAGCCAGCGCACGTCCAGGGCCGACGCAGCAGCCACCGATTGGCCCTGCCAGGCGCGCAGCGCGCCGGCCAGCGCCTGCGTCAACGGCTCCACCTTGAGCGCGACGAGCAGCGCGACCAGCGCCGCGAGCACGCCCCACGTCCAGCCCGGCCGCGGCCCGATCAAACGGGCGATCAGCAGTGCGACGGCGCCCCCAAACGCAAGGGCCAACAACGCGGTGAGCACATCGGGGGCGGGGGTGCGGGTGAATAGCGTGCTGAGCGGCTCGATGTAGCGCGTGCCGGCGATGCCGAGCACCAGGACAGCGATGCCTGATCCGTCGGCGATCAGCGCGCGCGCAGACTGGTCGGCCGCTGCCGTCGCCGCCCAGACCACCACCGCCAGCAGCAGCGCGACGGTGGGCAGCCAGAAATCCATCTGACGAATGGGCATGGCCGGCTGGAGGACATATATCCCCAGCACGCTCAGCACAAACAGCCCTGCGTTGCGCAGCCGTGCCTGGGTGTATCGTCCGGTTAGGGATGGCGCGAGGGCGATGTCGGCCACGTCAGAATCCCTGATAAATCCACTCCGGCGCGCGCTCCGCCGACATAACCAGCAGCGCGATGATCAACAGGCATAAAAGCAGGGCGATCAAATCTTCCCGTGAGAAGAGGCGAGGCAGCCACCTGCGCATCGCCTGGCATTCTACTTAGGGCGGCCTGGCCACACCACCAGGGTTGCTTGCTCGCCATGTCAGCGCGTCATGCCGCTCACCGAACACCCTGCCTCACCGTCATGCCCAGCGGAGCGAAACATCTAGACGCCCGCCCAACCGAGGCGCTCGTAGCGGACGCAGATGCCGAGATGCTTCGTCTGCGCTGAGCATAAGGAACGCCCTGGGAGCATCGCCCTGGATGGCCAGAGATGCCAGCGTCCCAGGTTGCGATTCTGCTGCGCTGGGCAGCGCGGTGATTAAACGCCTGGCTAGGACTCCGCCCTTGCGCCCAGCTCGGCCTTCGTGCGCTGGGCCGGCAAGATGCCCTCCGGCCGCGCAATCATCATGATCACGAGCAGCGCAGCGAAGGCCACGATGCGATACTCGTCCACGCCGCGCAACACCTCTGGCAGCCCTTTGAGGGCCAACGCCCCCAGCACAACGCCGGGGATGCTCCCCATGCCGCCCACGATGATGAGCGCCAGCGCGTCAATCGAGACGAAGAGGGTGAAGTTATCGGGGAAGATGTTCACTTGCCGCGCCGCGTAGAGCTGACCGGCTAGGCCGGCGAAGGTCGCGCCGATCGCAAACGCCAGCAGCTTGGTGCGCACCAGGGGAATGCCCATCGCCTGGGCCGCCTCTTCATCCTCGCGGATGGCCACCCAGGCGCGGCCCAGGCGTGAGCGCTCCAACCGCAGCGCAGCGAACGCGATTGCCCCGGAGCCAAGCAGCGCCAGGATGAAGATGTCGCGCGGGTTGCCCAGGTCGTAGCCGAACACCGTCGGCGGCGCAACGTTCAGCAGGCCGCGCGGCCCGTTGGTGAGATCGGCGAGGTTGAGCATGAACAGGCGGATGATCTCGCCGAACCCCAGCGTGACGATGGCTAGGTAGTCGCCCCGCAGGCGCAAGACGGGCGTGCCCAGCAGCACGCCGCCGATCGCGGCCAGCACCATGATCGGCGGGATGGCCTGCCAGAAGCTGAGCAAGGGCTGATCGGTCGGCAACCCCCACTGCGCCAGTTGCTGCGAGAACCAGGGTGAAGAGAACGGCGCGGACAAAAAGGCGTAGGCATACGCGCCGATGGCGAAGAAGGCCACGTAGCCCAAATCCAGCAGGCCGGCGTAGCCAACCACGATGTTCAGGCCAAGGCCCATCATGACGAAGATGAACACGATGCCCATCACGGCGTTCTGGAACTGGTCCAGGGTGAACGGCAGGATGGCCAAGCCGGCCAGGAGCAGCCCGCCCAGGAGAGCCTGTTCTCGGCTAGACCGGGCTGCTCGCCAAGCGACCAGGCCGGCGACGATGCTGAGCATCGCTGCCAGCAGGCGCAGCGTGCCCTTTTGACTCCCGCCGATGGTGACGGCTGGGTCGCCGAGGGCAAGCACCAGCCCCAGCAGCGCAAAGGGCAACAGGCGCACTAGCCATCGGCGGAGCGCTTCGCCGCCGGCTCGCCTGAGGGACTGGCGATGCTGCCAGCCGAAGGTGAGCAGGCCGCTGAGCAGGCCGGCGGCAGCCAGCGCCAGCCAGGTCCTGAGCACGGCTGCGGCCTCCAATTCGCCGCGCGTGATCGCAACGGGCGGGACGCCGAACCAGGCGGCGACGGCAGGCGGAGTCATCTTATCCAGGACGGTTTGCACGCGCGCGCCCCCGGCGATCAGCGCAGCGATGATCCCCATCAGCAGCGCGACCAGCGTGCTCAGCGTCGCCCCGCCCACTACCCCTTTGATCAACAGCTCGACAAGGGACGGGTTCGCGCCCCGGCGCTGCCAGGCCAGGCTGAACAAGCCGACGGCGAGCGCCGCGAGCGCCGGCACGGTGGCATCGCCCAGCCGGCTGGGTAGGCCGACCAGGATGAGATACGCCAGCACAGCGAATAACACCCCGCCCGTGCGCAGCCCGCTCAGCAGCCAGCGCGCGCTCATGCCCGCTTCTCCACCACCACTTCGCCGAGCAAGCCGGCCGGTCGAAAGATCAACACCAGCACGAGCACCGAGAAGGCGATGATGTCGCGGTATTCCGCCGGGATGCCCAGCGCGCTCGGCCCGATGGACTCGGCGACGCCCAGCACCAGTGCGCCAACCATCGCGCCGGGGATGTTGCCGATGCCGCCCAGCACCGCTGCGGTGAACGCCTTCAGGCCGGGGATGAAGCCGCTGTTGAACTTGATCACCGAGTTGTGAAATCCCAGCATCACCCCAGCCGCGCCGGCCAGTGCCGAACCGAGCAGAAAGGTGAGCGCGATGATCTGATTCACGTCCACGCCCATCAGCGCGGCGGCCTCCTTATCTGTGGCCACGGCGCGCATGGCGCGCCCCAGTCGGGTGTACTGGACGATGGCGACCAGCATCCCCATCAGCAGCAGCGAGGTGACGAAGATGATCAAGCCTGTGTAGGGCACAAACACCGGCCCCGCGCGCAGGCCATCGGCGATCAGAGCAGGGCGCTGGTACACCATCGGTCGCACGCCGAAGATCAGCAGCACGGAGTATTGCAGGAACAGCGAGGCGCCGATCGCGCTGATCAGCGGCACCAGCCTGGGTGCGCCGCGCAGCGGGCGATAGGCGACCCGCTCCAGCGTCACGCCGGTGAGCGCGGCAACCCCCATGCCCGCCAGCAGCGCAAAGAGCAACCCGAGCGCTGCCGCGCCGCCGTCGAGCCAGCCCAGGCTTCTGGCGATCTGCAGGCCGAAGAAGCCGGCTACCCCGCCCACCATCATGACCTCGCCGTGGGCGAAGTTGATCATCAAGAGGATGCCATACACCAGGGTATAGCCGAGCGCGACCAGCGCATACACGCCGCCGAGCACCAGGCCGTTCACCAACTGGGAGACCCAGAACGTGAGCGGATAGTTCTCGTTCAGGCTTACGCTCACCGCGCGCGCCAGGATTGCGGCAACGATCAACAGGCCGATCACGCGAGCAAGCAGGCCGAGGGCCTGTTCGCTCCGGCGCTGCGCTCGCCAGGCGTGCTCCTGAGAGGCTACTGCCATGGTTGTGCTCTCGATTGCACGATCAAAGGGCGCGGCGCAGGGAAACCCGCTGCGCCGCGCCAAGTGAGAGGAGGCTATGACAGGGAGCTAGCGCAGTCCGAAGCCGTACACCTGCTTGAACGCGCCGTTCTCGACGGTGAAGACCTGCACGCCGCCGGCGCCACACTCGCCGATCGGGTTGCAGGTGAGCGTGCCGGTGATGCCGGCCAGCCCGCTCGTCTCGCGGATGGCCTTGATCAGCGCTTCGCGCTCGATCAGCAGGTTGCCGGCGCTGTCGGTCTTGGCGACCTTCTTGATCGCCTCGACGATGAGCAACACGGAATCGTATGACTGGGCGTGGAACGGGCCGAGCTTCTCCGGCTCGATGCCGAACTTGGCGATGTATTTCTCCTTAAAGGCGCTCAGCTTATCCGCCTGGGTATCGCCGGCCACGTAAGACATGAACGTGCCCTCCGCAGCGCTGCCGGCGGTGTCCAGATATTGTTGAGTGTAGGCGCCGTCGGTGCCCATGAACTTCGTCTTCTCCAAGCCGGCCACTTCCCTCATCTGCTGGGCGATCAGCGCGGCCTCGGTGGCATAGCCGCCGAAGAAGATCAACTCCGGCTGGCTGACGCCGATCTTGGTGAGCGGCGCGCGAAAGTCGGTGTCGCCCACCTTCGCGCCCTCAAAGGCCACCACTTCCCCGCCGAGCTTTACAAAGGCGTCGCGGAAGATCTCGGCCACGCCCTTCCCGTAATCGGAGCTGTCGTGCATCACCGCCACCTTGCGGAAGCCCAGCTCGTTATAGACGAACTCAGCATCCACCTGGCCTTGCAGCGCGTCGCTCAACGCCACGCGGTTGCACACGTCGCAGTCCTCGCTGGTGATGGCGGGGTTGGTGGCGCTGGGCGAGACGAAGGGGATGCGCGCGCGTTGGAGGATGGGCTTAAGGCCGAACGTCTCGCCGGAACATGTGCCACCCGTCACGGCCACGATGGTGGGGTCAGCAGCAAACTTGTTGCCCACCACGGTGCCCTGGTCGCCGGAGCACGCGCCATCCTCGGCCACCAGCTCCAGCAGAAAGCCATTCACGCCGCCGGCGGCATTTGCGTCGTCAATGGCGATCTCCGCGCCCTGACGAATGTCCTTGCCCGGGTCGGGGATCGGACCGGTGAGGGCAAACGAGCCGCCAATGCGGATTTTGCCGCCGGCGGTCACCACGACGACGCCGGAATCAGCAGCAGGCTGGGCTGGCGCCTCGGTGGGCTGCGCAGGGGCTGGTGCTTCAGTCGCTGATGGCTGCGTAGGGGCAGCCGGCTGTGCTGGCGCCGCGCAGGCAGCCAGCACTAGTGCGCATACGGAAAGGGTGACGAATGCGTTGAAAGGGTATTTGCGATTTAGCTTGCTCATGGCATCTTAATGTTTTTAAGCGCTGACGGAACTGGGTTTACGCGCTGATTCTAGCCCAGCCTCGGCATAGCGCAAGTGCGCGGGTGCATTTACGAAGTGTGACCTCATACGCTTGGCATGAGTGCGCGAGGGGCGTCAGTATCTTGCCCCCTGTTATTCTGAGCGACAGCGCAGCAGGGGCGGTTCGCGAACCGCCCCTGCGCGCCCGACTTGCGGGCCGGCGTGGCCTTGGTCAACGCGGCCGCTTAGATGCTTCGCTAGGACGAGGGTGCAGCGTCCTTAAGGCAGGCGGATCAGCAGGATGATGGCCCACCCCGACGGAGGAGCGCGGGTAGAATGAGTTGCGTTAGCTATCGTTGGAGGAGTCCACGAACAACGATGTCTCTGTCAGAATCAACTCTGCCTTTGTTGTTGCTTCCAATTGCTGTCGGCTTGATCGGCGTTGTGTATGTCGTCGTCACCGCGCTGGGCATCCTGGCTCAGGATGCCGGCAATGAGACCATGCAGCGCATTAGCGCAGCGATCCGCGAGGGCGCCCAGGCGTTCCTGGCGCAGCAATACCGTGTGCTGATCGTCTTCGCTATCGTTGTGGCCGTTGTGATCGCCGTCTTCATCCGCTGGCAGACGGCGGTGTGCTTCATCGTCGGGGCCTTTACGTCGGCGCTGGCCGGCTTCATCGGGATGAACATCGCCACCCGCGCGAACGCGCGCACCACTGCGGCGGCGATGAAGTCGCTGGACGCCGGCCTGCGGGTGGCCTTTCGCAGCGGCAGCGTGATGGGCATGGGCGTGGTGAGCATTGGGCTGCTTGGCTTGTGGTTGCTATTCTTGGCGTTCGGCATGGGCCAATTGGCGGTGGACGCGCTGGCTGGCTTCTCCTTCGGCGCGTCGTCCATCGCCCTGTTTGCCCGCGTTGGCGGCGGCATTTACACCAAGGCGGCTGACGTCGGCGCGGACCTGGTGGGCAAGGTCGAGGCCGGCATCCCGGAGGACGACCCGCGCAACCCGGCTGTGGTGGCCGACAACGTCGGCGACAACGTCGGCGACGTGGCCGGCATGGGTGCTGATCTCTACGAGTCCTACGTCGGCTCCATTGTGGCGGCCTCGGCAGTGGCGATGGTGGGGGCGACGCGCGGCGAGCTTAGCCCTACAGCCGTCCTTTTGCCCTTCGCAATCGCTGCGGTCGGCATCCTGGCCGCGCTGATCGGCACGTTCTTGGTGCGGACGCGCGAGAATGCCACGCAGGCTGACCTGCTGCGCACCCTGCGGACGGCGACTTGGACAGCTTCGATTTTGATCGTGCCGGCGATCGCCGTGCTGATCGCGCTGGATGGGACGATTGGCTGGCCGATCTTCTTTGCGATCCTGCTGGGGCTGGCAGCCGGCCTGCTGATCGCCTATTTCACCGAGTTCTTCACCAGTTACACCGAGAAGCCGACCCAGGGAATCGCGCTGGCTTCGCGCACAGGCGTGGCCACTTTAATTATCGAGGGGCTGGCGGTGGGGATGCGCTCCACGCTCCCGCCGGTGGTGATCATCGTCATCGCGGTGGTCGGCGCATATCTGTTGGGCTTCAACAACGATGTAGGCGGCCGATTGGGCGGGGCCGATAGCGGGCTATATGCTGTGGCGCTGGCGGCGGTGGGCATGTTGAGCACGCTGGGGATCACCCTGGCGACCGATGCCTATGGGCCGGTGGCCGACAACGCCGGCGGCATCGCCGAGATGTCGCATCTGCCAAAGGAAGTGCGCGCGCGCACTGATGCCCTGGACTCGCTGGGCAACACCACAGCGGCCACCGGCAAGGGCTTCGCCGTCGGCTCGGCGGTGTTGACGGCGCTGGGGCTGATCGCAGCCTATGCCCAGACCAGCGGGGTGCAAGCGGCTGAGCTAACCTTGCTCGATCCGCGCCTGCTCGGCGCGCTGCTGATAGGCGCGATGCTGCCTTTCCTGTTCAGCGCGATTACGATGACGGCAGTGGGCCGGGCGGCCATGCAGATCGTCGAGGAGGTGCGCCGGCAATTCCGCGAGATCCCCGGCCTGAAGGAGGGCGCGCCCGAAGCGCGGGCCGACTATGCGCGCTGCGTGGCGATCAGCACGCGCTCGGCACTGCGCGAGATGGTGCTGCCGGGCGTGCTGGCCGTGGCCGCGCCGCTGGTGGTCGGGATCGTGCTGGGGCCGGCAGCATTGGCCGGCTTGCTGGTGGGCGCAACCGGCAGCGGCTTTGTGCTGGCGGTGATGATGGCCAACGCCGGCGGGGCCTGGGACAACGCCAAGAAATACATCGAGACCGGCAAGCTGGGCGGCAAGGGGTCAGATAACCACAAGGCCGCTGTGGTTGGCGACACGGTGGGCGACCCCTTCAAGGACACCTCCGGCCCATCGCTCAACATCCTGATCAAACTGATGAGCGTGGTGGCGCTGGTCTTTGCGCCGCTGTTCGTGCAGATCGGCGGGTTGGTTCGGTGAGAAGCAGGGAGGAGCGAAAGACGGTTTCACATGACGCTGCGAATTGCCGTTCTCCCCGGCGATGGCATCGGGCCAGAGGTGTGCGCCGAGGCGATTGCCGTCCTGCGCGCCCTGAACTTGGACCTGGAGTTGCACACCGCGCTGGTCGGCGGATGCGCGATCGAGGCGCTGGGCACAGCGCTGCCTGACGAAGCACTGCGCATGGCCCAAGACGCCGATGCTGTGCTCTTCGGCGCGGTGGGCATGGCCAAGTTCGACCAAGACCCCACCGCACCAATGCGGCCAGAACAAGCCATCCTCGGCCTGCGCAAGACATTAGGCCTGTTCGCCAACCTGCGGCCAGTCAAAGCCTATGAGGCGCTGCTGGACGCCTCGACGCTCAAGCCGGAGGTGGTGCGCGGCGTTGATATGATCATCTTGCGCGAGTTGACGGGCGGGGCATACTTTGGCCGGCCACAGGGACAATCCGGCGAGCCGCCAAACCGCCAGGCGGTGGACACCACGTTTTACACCGAGGCGGAAGTCCGCCGGCTGATGGTCACGGCATTTGAGCTGGCGCGCGGGCGCAAGCGGCGCGTGACGCAGGCCGACAAGGCCAACGTGATGGCCACCGGCCGGCTGTGGCGTCAGGTGGCGCATGAGGTGCGCCAGGACTACCCAGACGTGGAATATGAGGACATGTTCGCCGACGCCTGCGCCATGCACTTATTGCGCAACCCGCGCCACTTCGACATCATCGCCACCGAGAACCTCTTCGGCGACATCCTCAGCGACGAGGCCGCGATGATCACCGGCTCGATGGGCATGCTGCCGAGCGCTTCGCTGGGCGAGGCGCGCAACCGCCACGGCCATCGTCGCGGGCTATACGAGCCGATCCACGGCGCAGCGCACGACATCGCCGGCAAAGGCATCGCCAACCCGCTGGCGATGATCCTGAGCGCGGCGATGATGCTGCGCTGGTCGTTCGGCTTGCACGCCGAGGCGGACCGGATCGAACAGGCTGTGGCGCGCGCGTTGGATGATGGGCTGCGCTGCGCCGACATTCAGCAGCCCGGCACCACAGTCTTAAGCACGCGCGAGATGGGCGCGGCGGTCATCGCGCGGCTGTGATCCGGCGCATCAGCGCTTTTGACCCCTCGCGCACCCACACCACGCTGCTGGCGACCAGCACGCACGTCAACCAGTCGCTGGCGGCCAGCGGGGTTGTCTGGAAGGCGCGCTGAAGGAAGGGGAGGTGAACGACCGCCACCTGCATGGCCAGCGACAACAGCACAGCCGCCCACAGCCAGCGATTGCTAAACAGCGCCGTCCACGCGCCCTCGCGGTCGGAGCGCGCGCTGAAGACGTTGAACAACTGAAAGAGCACCAGCGTGGTGAAGGCCAGGGTGCGGGCATAGGTCACGTCGCCGCTGCCGGCGATCAGGCCGCCGGGCAACCCGTAGTCGAACATCAGCAACGTCCCGGTGGCCATCGTGATCCCCACCAGCAGCAGACCGGCCCACATGGCGCGGTCTATCACGCCCTGGCCGCGCGGGCGAGGCGGGCGGCGCATCAGATGGGGCGCCGGCGGGTCCACGCCCAACGCCAGCGCCGGCCTGCTGTCGGTCACTAGATTGATCCAAAGGATCTGCACGGCCAGCAGGGCGGGGCCGGCATGCCCATCAGCGAGCTGGCGAACAGCAGCCCCAGGAACATGGTCAGCACCTCGCCGATGTTGGAAGAAAGCAGATAGCGCAGGAACTTGCGGATGTTGGAGAAGATCGCGCGCCCCTCCTCCACGGCGGCCACGATAGAGGCGAAGTTGTCGTCGGTCAGGATCATGTCGGCGGCCTCTTTGGCCACATCGGTGCCAGTGATGCCCATGGCGATGCCGATGTCGGCCTGCTTGAGCGCCGGCGCGTCGTTGACCCCATCGCCGGTCATCGCCACCACGTCGCCATGCTGCCTGAGCGCCTGCACCAGGCGCAGTTTGTGTTCCGGGCTGACCCGCGCATAGACCGAGACATCACGCACCAAACGAGCCAGGGTTGAGTCATCCAAGCTCTCCAGCGCCGCGCCGGTCACCACGCGCGCGTCGGGCGGGGCGATGTCCAGCTCGGCGGCGATCGCGGCAGCCGTGCGGGGGTGGTCGCCGGTGATCATGATGACGCGGATGCCGGCCCGCATGGCGCGCGCGACCGCCGCTTTTGCCTCCAGGCGCGGCGGGTCGAGCAGGCCAAAGACGCCAAGGAAGGTCAGGTTGTGCTCAATGGCCTCAGCAGACAAACCGAGCCGGTGCGGCATCCGACGATAGGCAACGCCGATGGTGCGCAAGGCTTGATCGGCCAGCCCGTCCACGGTCGCCAAGATCTGTCGGCGGTGCGCCTCGGAGAGCGGATGTATGTCTGTGCCGATCTGTTCCGCGCCGCAGAGGGCCAGCAATACATCCGGCGCGCCCTTGGCGAAGACCAGCATTTGGTCGGCATGGTGCGGATCAACGTGCAGCGTGCTCATGCGCTTGCGCTCGGCGGAGAAGGGCAGCTCACCGAGCCGCGGCATCTCGTGCTCCAGCGCTTCGAGCGACGGGCTGAGCTTGGCCGCCGCGACGCGCAGCGCGCCCTCGGTGGGGTCGCCCTGGATGGACCAGCGATCGCCGTGTATTTGGAGGGCGCTGTTGTTGGCCAGCGCGGCTGCACGAAGGGCGAGGACGACTTCTGCGTGTAGCGAGCTATCGGTGGCCAACGGCCGGCCATCCGCCGCCAAGACCTCGCCATGAGGCGCATAGCCACTGCCGGTGAACGTCACCTGTCCGCTGGCGGTGATCAGACAGCGGGCGGTCATCTCATTGCGGGTGAGCGTGCCGGTTTTATCGGTGCAGATCACGTTGGCCGAGCCGAGCGTCTCCACCGCAGCCAGCCGGCGGACGATCACGTTGCGCCGCGCCATGCGCTGCATCCCCAGCGCCAGCACGATGGTGAGGATCGCCGCCAAGCCCTCCGGCACGGCCGCCACCGCCAGCGACACGCCGATCACCAACGCATCCACGACGACCCGTGACGTGATCGCCGGGCTGGTGAGCAAGACGGTGACGACGATGAGGGCCGCGATGGCGATCACGACCGCGCCGAGGGTGCGACCCACCCGCGCGATCTCGGCCTGCAAAGGGGTCGCTTCGTCCTCGGTGCGCTGGAGCAGGCCGGCGATGCGACCGACCTCGGTGTGCATGCCGGTGGCGGTGACGACGGCGCGCCCACGCCCGTAAGTGGCCACTGTGCCGGCGAAGACCATGTTCCGACGGTCGCCCAAGCCGGCGGCCTCGCCCAGCGGCTCAACGCACTTGCTCACCGGCAAGCTCTCGCCGGTCAACGCCGCCTCGGAGACTTGTAGGCCGATCGCCTCGATCACGCGCCCGTCGGCGGCGATCGCATCGCCCTCTTCGATGAGCAAAATGTCGCCGGGCACGACCTGGCTGGCGAGGACTTTCTGGCGCTGGCCGTCGCGGAGCACGGTTGCGGTTGCCGCGGTCATCCGCCGCAGCGCCGCAACGGCCTGCTCGGCGCGCGCCTCCTGGATGAAGCCGAGGACGGCGTTCGCCAGCACGATGACCAGGATAGTCAGCGTCTCAAAAGGCAGCTCGGAGTCGCGCTCAAGCAACCAAACGCCGCTTGAGATCACGGCGGCGACCAGCAACAACGCGACCAGCGGGTTTTGGAACTGGGCGACGAAGCGACGCCAGGCCGGTGGGGGCGGTTCGGCGGCCAGCGCGTTCGGCCCAAACTGGCGCAGCCGAGCGGCTGCCTCGGTTGACGTAAGACCGCGCGCCGGGTCGCTGCCCAGGCTGGTGAGGACGGCTTCGGCCGTCTCTTGGTACTTCATGCACTGCGCGGGACCAGGACGTTCTCGTTGTGGCGGCCGGCCTCGAAGTCGCTCAGGTTGCGAATGGTGGTCGCCGCGATCTGCGCCAGGGCCTCATAGGTGAAGAAGGCCTGATGGCCTGTAATCAGGACGTTCGGGAAGGTCATCAGGCGGGCGAACACGTCGTCGGTAATGATCTGGTCCGAGCGATCGCGGAAGAACAATCCCTCTTCTTCCTCATAAACATCCAGCCCGACCGCGCCGACGTGGCCTGACTTGAGCGCTTCGATCAGCGCTTCAGCATCCACCAGCGCGCCGCGGCTGGTGTTAATCAAGATGACGCCGCGCTTCATCTTGGCGAGCGCCTCGGCATTAATCAGATGGTAGGTGCTCGGCAGCAGCGGGGTATGCAGGCTGATCACGTCGGATTCGGCCAGCAGCGCGTCGAGCGACACATAGCGCATGCCCAGCGCCAGGCACTCAGGGTGAGGAGTCAGGTCATAGCCGAGCAGCGTCACGCCGAAGCCTTGCATGATGTGGGCGAAGATCGCACCAATGCGGCCTGTGCCGATCACGCCGACCGTCTTGCCGTGGATGTCATAGCCTTGGAGTCCATCCAGGGCGAAGTTGCCCTCGCGGGTGCGGTTATGGGCGCGATGGAGCTTGCGGTTGACGGCCAGCAGCAGGGCAACCGCGAACTCAGCGACGGCATAGGGCGAATAGTTGGCGACGCGCATCACCGTCAAGCCACAGCGCGCAGCGGCGTCCAAGTCCACGTTGTTAAACCCTGTGCTGCGCAGGGTGATCAGGCGCACGCCGCTGTGGGCCAGGCGTTCCAACACCGGCGCAGAGGCATCGTCGTTGACGAAGAGGCTGACCGCCGGGAAGCCATCGGCCAGCGAAGCGGTGCGTTCGTTGAGCAACGACTCGACAAAGACCAGCTTGTGCGGCGCGCCTGCGTCAGCGTTGGCGGCCTGTAGCGTCTCTCGGTCATACTTTTTGGTGTCGTAAACGAGCACGTCCATAGGTGAGGCTATTAGAACGCTTGGAGACTAGGAAAGTCCTTGATCTCGATGGGGATTACGTTTGCCGGCTCTGGAGCGAGTGGATAGGGGAGGTAAGCGCGTTTAGGCATCGCCTTCTCTGCTACGGCGAGCGCGCAGTTCTTCTTCCAACTCGTCAGCCGACAACAGCCGGCCACTCTTTTCTATGTATGCGCGACGCAAGGCCAACAGTTTTTCTCCTAGTTCTGTCTTTGGTTGGTAGTTAGGCAGCATGTCTTCCCAGCGTCCGAAGTGCTGCGGCGCGGTTGTTAAGGCGCTGCCAGCCGTGTAACCGATAACCAAGTAGTTCAGACTCTGTGGCCTTCGCGGCTGATTGGCAGTTTCAGAGCGATAGACTGTAGGTAGCGCGTTCAGGTGTGAGAACGACAACGCATCGGTCAATGTGTAGGCTGACATCATTAATACTCTGGAGCAAGATTTTAGATTGCTTCCGCTGTGAGTATCTGACCGAGATGTGCTCGTGTAAGTGTGTTCACGGCTAAGAGCAAAACCAGTGCGCTTATTCTTGGGGTCGTTGCGAGCGGCAGTAGTTGTGGCCTAGATGGTTGACCAGTCTCCCAAGCATGCCCTTATCAGATCTTCTCTTGTCAGTGCGCTTCCGGCTTGGACTGCGCGCATCACCATCTCCGTCAGCACTGCGTTGATCGGCGTCGGCACGCCGAGGCGTTGGCCGGCGTCGGCCACCGCCCCGTTGAGCGCCATCACCTCTGAGCGGCCGGTTCGCTTTGCCACATCGTAATACAGCGAGGGCCACTTGTCGCCGCGCCCGCGGGCCACCAGGCGCGCCAGGATTGGTTGGAGCAAGGGAGCAGGCAGGTAATTGACGGCCAGCGCAAGCGCGCGCACGGGATAACCTGGCAGGTTCACGACCCGAATAGGCGGCGCGTGCGCCACCATTACCGCCAGCGCCTCGCGCAGGGCGCGCATCTCTATGGCGAACAGCCGGCGGTCGCGGTATATCGCCGCCGGCGGCAAGCCCAACAGTGCGCTTGTCGCGTTGCCCATCAAGTTGAGCAGCAGTTTGGACCACTTCATCGCCTGCCAATCGTCGTAGGTCCGCAAGCGCAGCAGCGGCGCGCCGACCATCGCCCGGGCGATGGCCAGCCAGTCTTGTGACGACGACAGAGCGGCCAGGCCGACACCGCCGCCGAATCGCTCTAGGCGAACTGCTGCCGGCCCGTCGAGCGAGACCGGGCTGGTCAGCGTGGCCGCCACCAGGCGCGACGTGCCAAACGCCTCGGCCAGCGCTGCTTCGCTGCCGATGCCGTTCTGAAAGGTGACCAGGCGTGCCCGGCCGATCAGCGTCTCGCACGCGCGCAGCTCGGCGATCGCTTGGGGGAGGTCAAAGGATTTCATGCACAGGATGACGGCGTCGAACGGCGCGCTCGCGCGGCCCAGCACCTCGGCCAGCGCCGTACCCGCCTCCAGGTCGCACAGCCGCCAGGTCTCGCCGCTCGGCAGGACGACGCGCAATCCCTGCTCGCGCAAGGTCGCGACGAAGTCTGGCCGGCCAACAAACGTGACGGACTGGCGCGCCATGACCAGGTTGGCCCCGATCCAGGCCCCGACTGCCCCCGCGCCGAACACCAGAAAACGCATTATTCGACCACCAACGCAGTGTAGTCTCCCTCTGGCTGCCCTGCCGGGTTCAGCAAGCGCACCCGCTCTACTTGTGGGTAGAGGTATGCGCCCAGGTGCAATTCATAGGGCCGCGCCGGGGGTCTTTCGGGCAAGGGGATGACGAAGCGGTGGAAGAGGATGTCGCCGACGCGCCAATCGGCAGTGCGAATGCCGCTCCTGTCGAGAGCAGCGAACTTTTGGCCGTCTTTAAACACGTGGTGAAACCAGTGGTAGTTTGCGCCGGGCGGGGGCTGGCGAAAGACGCGCAGATAGTAATCCAGGGTCAACGCATGGTCAAGCGTGAGGCGATAACCCAGCATGCCGACGCCGATCTCCCACTGGGCCGGCCAGGGGCGGAGCGCGCCCAGCGCGGCGCGCGAGAGCCAGACATGATGGTAAGCGTCTGCGCGCCCATTTCGCAGCGGGATCGCTTGGACGCGCAGGTCGCCGCCGCTGTGGACGTTCAGCGCGTCGAGCGCTGCGCTCGCCTCCGGCGTGATCACGTATTGCGCGCCGTCCTCGCGCAGGATCAAGCCGGCGCGAGGGTCGGCGAAGCGCCGTGGCAGGTCGGCCAGCACAACGTCCATCACCGCTGACGCTTCGTGGAAAGTTGGATCGCCCCCCATGGTCAGCACGATGACATCGCTCGCCCGACCGCTGCGGATGGTCTCGCGCGCGAGGCGTGCGACCTCCAGCGCGCCGCGAGCCGGCGGGCCATAGCCGCCGGCGCCGGTGTCGTGGCGCTCAATGAACGCAGTGAACTGCAACGTGGTGTGGACCTGCCAGGCCGCGACCAGGGCCAGCGCGCCTCCGGTGGCCGCGCTGACTGCTCTGCGCATGGCCAGGCTGCGAAAGCCCTGGACGATAGCCGCCAGCCCCAGCCCTGTCACGACGAAGGGAACGGGATAGAGGGCGAGAAAGTAGTGCATCTGCAAAGGGCGGCTTGGGCGGGACTGGAGCAGCACCGGCAAGATCAGCCAGGCGAGCAGGATGACGATTGCCGAGGCATCGTTGGGTGCGCGACGCGAGACAAGTTGAGCGAGGAGCGCGCCGGCGCTCACCACCAGCAGCGCCATCTGTAGCGTGTCAACCCACTCCAGCACCAACCATGGCTGCTGACGCCAGAGCAGATACGCGCCGCCGGTCAGGTCGCTGAGGTGCGTCCCGCCGCTGATCCACAGCGCGAAGCGAATGGCGTGGGGTGACCAGGCGGATGGTTCGCCCGCCCAGCCAAGCAGCGTGCGCAGGTTGCGAAAGTCCTGGCCGGCATCGAAGCTCAGGTAAGCCATAGCCAGCACAACCAACGGCACACCCCCAACCAGGAGCGGCGGCAAGCGCAGCGTCTGGCGACCGAGCGCGACGGCGATCAAAGTGACCGGCAGCAAGTAGATGGCCGAGAGGTGCGCGCCTGCGCTCAGCGCCAACCCCCAGCTGGCAATGGCCCAGCCCCAGGGATTGCGCCGGGCGAGCGCCTCCAACAGGCCAAACAGCAAGATCACCTGAAACAGCGGCAGGGCAGCCAACCAGGTGCGGCGGGCAAACTGGATCGCCCAAGGCGCCGTCGCAAAGAGCAGACACGCAATGAGGGCAACGCCGAGCGAACTGCCGAAGAACCGCCGGCACAGCCCCCAGCACAGCGCGATCGCAACCACGTCCAGCAGGACGCGATAGGCAGCCACCGTGAGAAAGTCGCGGGTGAACAGGTAGGGCAGCGCCATGATGTAGAGATATGTCGGCGGATGATTGGCCACGCTGCCGCTGAACGGCGCAACCGGCAGCCATTCGCCGCGCGCGATCTGCATGGCTTGGCGCAGCGCAGTGGCTTCGTCGAAGCGCAGGTCCAACAGATCGAGGCGGTAGAGGCGGAGCGCTGTCGTCAGGATCAGCACGCTGGCGAGCGCGAGCCAGTCAAGCGGGATGCGCCGGCGGGTCATGGCAGCACGGTGAACTGAACCGGCGCGCTGTGCAGCGTGCGACCGTCGCGCAGGTGCGCACGGGCGACCAACGTGTGTTGGCCGGCCCGCAACGGCCAGAACAGGCGGTAGGGCGGCTGGGCGAAGCGGGCCAGCACCTCGCCATCTCTGGTTACTATCTCCAAGTGGGCAAGCTGATCAACCTCGGCGCGCACCTCGATCGGGACGCGCTGCATGGCGTTCGGCAGCGCTTGAGACAGGCGGAAGATGCTGCCAGCGTCGGGCTGAACGATCGCCAACGCCGGTGCGTCCTCTCGAGCGGTTGCCGAGGAGGTCAGCAGCGGCCAGCCTTGGGCGCGCGCCCAATCGCGCAGCTCAGCAGGCAGATCGAGCACGGTGCGCCAGACCACGCGCGAGGGCGGGGTGCTTGGGCCGGCGGGTTGGCCGGTGAGGGCGTCAATGGCCACGCGGCGGTGCCAGGTGTCACGCTGGGTTGGCTCGCTGCCGGCGATGAACCACTCAGAGCGGCGGAGCGGACAGTCGGGCGTCGGCAGCAAGCCGGACAGGGCGCAGATCTCGAGGCGCACCAGGCCGGCGGGCCGCTCGAACGAGCGCACCGGCAGACCGCGATGGGCCACTTCCATGAAGTCATGCCAGATCGGCCCGGCGCCGCTGACGCCGCTCACGCCCTGCATTGGGCGGCCATCGGCATTGCCCACCCAGACGCCGGCCACGATCTGCGGCGTATAGCCAACCGTCCAGTTGTCGCGGAAGTCGGTCGTGGTGCCGGTCTTCACAGCGGCGGGGCGCGAGAGGCGCAGCACGCTGAATTCGCCGAAGGCCGGCGCGCGGGCTTTGTGATCGGCCAGGATGTCGCTGATCAGCCAGGCGACTCTGGGATCGAGGACGCGCTCACCAAGCAGCGAATGGTCAGGTCTGCGATAGCGCACATTGCCGTGTCTATCGCTCACGGCGACCACGGCGTGAGGAATCACGCGGTGGCCGCCGTTGGCAAATGCGCCGTAGGCTGCGGTCAGCTCCAGCAGCCTGACCTCGCCGCCGCCGAGCGCGAGCGCCAGGCCATAGCGCTCCTTGTCCTTGAGCGAGGCCAGGCCCAGCGCGTGGGCCTGTTCCAGCATGGCATCCAACCCGATCTGGTGGAGCACGCGCACGGCTGCGGTGTTGTTTGAAGTGGCCAATGCCTGGCGCGCGCTGATCGGGCCGTGGTGCCGGCGGTCATAGTTCACCGGCACGTAGGGCAGGCCCTCGCGGGTGGGGAAGGCCGTGCGCACGTCGTAGATCGGCGTGGCTGCCGTCAGCGCGCCGCGGGCGAACGCTGCCGCATAGGCGATCGGTTTGATCGCGCTGCCCGGCTGGCGCAAGGCGAGCGCGGCGTTCACCGCGCCGCTGATCCGCGCATCAAAGTAGTTCGGGCTGCCCACCATCGCCAAGATCTCGCCGGTGTTTGGGTCGAGCGCAACCAGCGCAGCATTGTTCGCATTGTGCGCGAATCTAGGCCGGTCGAAGGGGTGAGCCAGCCGGCCGAGATGCGTCCGCACGATGGTCAAGGCAGCATCGTTGAGGGGCAGGTCGAGCGTGGTGGTGACGACCAGGCTGTCGCGGATGACTGCTTCGACGCCGAACTGCCGTTCCAGCCAATTGCGCACATAGGCCACGAAGTGAGGCGCGCGGATGCTGAAGGGTGTGGAGGCAAAGGTGAGGCGAGCGTTCTTCGCAGCGAGCGCTTCCTCAAGGCTGATCATGCCCTGTTTCGCCATCAGGTCGAGCACAACCGCCTGTCGCCGACGCGCCGCTTCGGGGTAGTTAAGCGGGTCGTAGAGGGCCGGCGCTTGCGGCAAGCCGGCGATCAAGGCGCACTCAGCCAAATCCAGCTCGCTCACCGATTTGCCGAAATAGGCGCGCGCAGCGGCCTCGACGCCATAAGCCAGGTTGCCGTAGTAAGCGTGATTCAAGTAGAGCGCCAACACCTCGTCTTTCGTGTAGCGCTGGGCGATCTGCCAGGCCAGCAGCGACTCGCGCAGCTTGCGCAGCAGCGTGCGCTGGGCGCGCTCCTCGGGGTCGAGCAGCAGCAAGCGGGCGACCTGTTGGGTGATTGTGCTCCCGCCGGCCAGCGCCTCGCCGCCGCGCAGGTTGATCCAGAGCGCCCGCGCGATGCCCACGATGTCCACGCCAGGATTGGCGTAGAAGTTGGCATCTTCCACAGCGATCGTCGCCTGGCGCAGGAAGGGCGGGATGCGCTCCAGGGGCACCGGCGTATGATGTCCGCCACGGGGGTCCATGATCTCGTAGAGCAAACGGCCGTGGCGGTCCAGGATGCGCGTGGTGGGAGATTGGCCGCGTTGATGCAGTTGCGAGACGTCGGGCAGGCTGAGCCAGATGGCCGCCAAGGCCAAGGTCGGCGCGATCGCAAGCAGCGCCGCACCGATCAGGCATCCATGCTTTAGGTGAGGCCGACGCACCCCGAGGAGCATAATAGCACTGTATTGCGTATTGCGTATTCCGTGTTAGCGATGCGCATCGTCTATCTGGCCCCTTTTGCCTTTGCGCCCAAAGCGACCGTCAGCGCACGCATGTTGCCGATGGCGGCTGCGCTCGTCCGGCGTGGCCATCAGGTGACCATCCTCCTGCCGCCCTACGACCATCCCACGCACAGCGGGCAGGTCTGGGAGCGCCACGGCGTGCGCTTGGAGAATGCGCACGTTCCGGCGGGGATGTCGGGCTGGCGGCTGTATTGGCATCTGGCCCATCAACTCGCGGCGCGCGCCGGCCAGTTGCGACCGGATGCCATCCATGTCTTTAAGCCGGTTGGCGTGGCCGCGCTGGCGCTCTGGCGTCTGCGGCGCGCACCATATAGGCTTGTGCTCGACAACGACGACTGGGAAGGGCGCGGGGGATGGGTGGACGCCAACCCATATCCGCCAGCCCAGAAGCTCTTTATGATCTGGCAGGAATGGTGGGCCTTGCGCTTTGCGCCCCAAGTCACCTGCGCCAGCCAGATCCTGCTGGCGCGCACGCAGCGCTTGCGGGCCGGCAAACCCGCCGATTCGGTCCACCTGTTCCCGAACGGCCCTGGTGAGTGGTTGCGCGCGAGCGTTGCCCAAGCCGAGGCCAACCGCGCGGCGTTGCGCCGGCAGCTCGGTTGGGATCAGCCGATGGTGATCTACGCCGGCAACGTGCCGCTCAACCATGACCTGGACATTGCCGTCCACGCGCTGCGCGCGTTGCCGCGTGCGCGCTGGGCGATCGTCGCCGCTGGCGAGGGGCTGCCTGCGCTGCGTCGGGCTGTGGCGCAGGCCGGCATTGGCGAGCGGGTGATCTGGCAGGGCTTCATGCCGCACGATCAGCTCATCGCGTGGCTGGTGGCCGCCGATGTCGCCATCTACCCCTACCGCGACACCCTGATCAACCGCGCCAAGTGCTCTGGCAAGGTGATTGACTACATGGTTTGTGGCAAGCCGATGGTGGTGAGCGATGTGGGGATGAACCGGATGTACCTCGAGCACGAGCGCAGCGCGCTGCTCACCCCGCCCGGCGACGGCGAAGCCTTTCGGGCGGGGCTGGCCCGCCTGCTGGCCGAGCCGGCCTTCGCTGCCGAGCTGGGTCGCGCTGCCCAGCAGCGGGTCTGGGCGCATTTCGGCTGGGAGGGGCGCATCGCTGCGCTGGAGCAGATTTACGCTGCGCGCTAGCGC
>DAOTYZ010000189.1:0-15636 GCA_034434555.1 Candidatus Roseilinea sp. | reverse complement strand
CGCGCCGGCGGTCTCGCCGAATCCGTTGATCAACTGGACGACCCCATCGGGAAAGCCGGCCTGCTGGATCAGCTCGCAGACGCGCACGGCTGATAGCGGGGTTTGCTCGGCCGGCTTAAGAATCACCACGTTGCCGGTCGCCAGCGCCGGCGCCAGCTTCCAGGCGATCATGCTGAGCGGGAAGTTCCAGGGGATGATCGCGCCGACCACGCCGACCGGCTCGCGCACAGTGTAGTTCAGGCGATCTGGGATGGAGACCGGCTTGACATCGCCCTCGATCTTGGTGGGCCAGCCGGCGTAGTAGCGAAACATGCGCACGCTCGATTCCACTTCGCCTTTGCTGGCTGTGAGTGGCTTGCCGTTCTCTAGCGTGATCAACTGGGCGAGGGTCTCGCGGTCGGCCTCGATGAGATCGGCGAGGCGATGGATCAGGCGCTCGCGGTCGTGCGGGGTCATGCGCCGCCAGGGATGGCGGGGGTCATCGAAGATGGTGCGCGCGATGTCTACTGCGCGCTGCACGTCTTCTGCGTCGCCCTCGCAGACGCGGGCAAAGACCATGCCCGTCGCCGGGTCGTCCTTCTCAAACACGCGCCCAGCCGCGCCCTCAACCCACTGGCCGCCGATGAACAATCGCTTGGGCTGGTCGGCCAAGAAAGACAGGACTTCAGAGCGGAGCTGCTCGCTGGTGTAGGTCGGAGTGTATGTCATCGGCGAGGATTGTACCGTCTGAGCACTGCGCGACGATGCAAGGGTGCGCTCATGGATAACTGGGTAGGCAACAGCATTGCCGTCGCCCATATCACTGAGCAGCCCACCAGCGGTTGCCCTTGTTGGTGAATACATCCCAGTGCAAAGGCGTATTCGAGACAAGCCCCCTCACGTGAGAATACTGAAGCGAGGATTGCCACATTCGCAGCGGTGGAGTCTAGAACTCATCTCAGAAATAGTGTCTTAACGCGAGTTCGAAGTTTAGGGTGCATACGCTTGGCGTGAAGCGCAAAATATCCCGCCCCACCTTGTCATTCTGAGCGAAGAATCTAAGCTCGCGGCAACTTGGTTCGCCGCGAGCTTAGATTCTTCGCTGCACGCTCAGGTCGCCTGTGCCACTCCGCATCCCTTCCAAGGGGGGCCTATGCCTATAATTCGCGTGATGATTACATCGCTCTCTCTCGATGAACAGGTCAACCTCCTGATGCAAGGCACGGCCTATGGAGACGAGGCGCTTGCACGCAACATGAGAGCGGAGCTGCTTGAGAGGCTTAAGGAAAGCCGGCCTCTGCGGGTCTATTGTGGTTTTGACCCGCGCACCAGTGACTTGCATTTGGGTCACACCATCCCCATGCGCAAGCTCAGGCAATTCCAGGAGCTTGGTCATGAAGTAACCTTCCTCATCGGCAATTACACCAGCTTGCTCGGCGATCCATCAGACAAGGACAAGCTACGCCCGATGCTGACTCCTGAACAGGTGGCCGAGAACGCACGGACCTACGCCGAGCAAGCCTTCAAGATTCTCGACCGCGAGAAGACGCGCATTCGCTATAACGCAGAATGGCTAAGCCAGCTCTCGTTTCTAGAGCTGATCAAGATCGCGCAGAACTTTACAGTGCAACAGTTCATGACGCGCGAGAACTTCGCCAAGCGGCTAGAGAAGGGCGAGCCGATTTACCTGCACGAGACGTTCTATGCCCTCATGCAAGCCTATGACGCGGTGATGTTGCAAGCCGACGTGCAGGTAGGAGGCAGTGATCAGTTGTTCAACATCATCACTGCCGGCCGCAAGTTGCAAGAGGCGATGGGACAGCGCCCGCAGATCGGAATCATCCTGGGCATCCTGCCCGGCACGGATGGGGTGGTGAAGATGTCGAAGTCGCTCGGCAACCATATCCCCATTTTGTCACCGCCAGAGGACATGTACGGCAAGGTGATGTCCATCCCCGACAGCGCCCTCATCCCTTATTTTGAGCTAGCCACGCGCTACACACCACCGATGATCGCGGAGATCAAACAGCAACTGGCAGCCGGCGTGAATCCGCGTGACGTGAAGATGGCGCTGGCGCGCGAAATTGTGGACATCTTTCACGGACCAGAGGCCGCCGCGCGCGCCGAGGCACACTTCCGCGAGGTATTCCAGAAAGGCGGGCTGCCAGACGAGATGCCCGAATTTGTAGTGAGCGATGGAATGAACATCGTCGAGGTGATGGTGGCCCTCAAGTTCGCTGCGTCCAAAGGGGACGCGCGCCGGCTCATTGCGGGCAAGGGAGTGTACTTGGACGGCCGCACGGTCACTGATGCGAACGAGCTGCCGCATCCCCCGCAGGTATTACAAGTGGGCAAACGACGCTTTGCTCGGCTGCTAAAGCCTGATTAGTCGGCTTCTGCATTCATCTGCTCGCGCACACAGGCGATCAGGCGTTCGCCGTACAAGACCAGCCAAGCATCAATGCGTTGCATGGCCGCCACCCAGTGCTCTACGTCAACGTAAGGGCTGAGATTGGCCAGGAAACGCCCGATAAGGTGCATGAGCACGCTGGCGTTGCGGAGTAGGATCCCAATCGGGAGCAAGCTGATCTCTGCCTCACCCAGGTAGCCGGCGCGCCGATAGCCGCGCGCCAGCGCTGCTATCCGTGGCCACTCTTGGCCGCTGCTGATCGCATCCCAGCACCAGGTGTCTATTGCGATGGCAAAGTCCATCAGAGGCGGGTTGAGGGCGCAGTTCTCAAAGTCCAGTATCGCGGTAATGCGCATACCTTCTGCCAATAGATTACCTGGGATGAAGTCGCCGTGAATCAGTTGCTGCGGCAGGATGCGAAAACGCTTCTCGCAATCAAAAATCCGGGTGAGGATTGCCTCCACGCGGGCAACATCAGACTTCGTCGCCAGCGAACCCACCATGCGCATGGCCTCAAAGGGTTGAGGGACGAGGGGATGCACCTTGCCCAGCTCGATGTAGGGCTTAGGCAAGCCGATGTCGCGCAATTGAACCTGGCGCAGCGCGGCGTGTAGCTGGGCCATTGCCATGCCGGCAGCCTCAGCGTGGGCAACATCGCAGACATCCGGATTTTGACCAGCTAGAAACGGCACAAGGGTCATGAGCCGCAGCCCTTGGCCTTCATCAACCAAAGCCCAGAACTCGCCGCGGTGGGTAGGGATGGGCGTCGGCAGGCTGAAGGGGAGGGGATGCGTGCTCAGTTGCTTGAGGACGGATATTTCATGCTGAATGTACTTGGGGTTGGCGTGATTGCCATAGACGCGCAAAACGAATGGCAAAGGCTCCCCGCCGGCGGCGTATAGACGGTAAAGCAGATTGTTGTAGCCGCGGCCCAGCGGCCGGAGCACGCAACCCGGCGGCACCGGCCAGATTGACGACAGGTCTATGCTTGTGCGACCCATGTCGCTTCGTAGGTGACCGGCCGTTGCTCGTGAGCGGTTTGCACTTTGAAATGCAAACCTGGCCGAGTGGCGAATCCGCCAAAGTTGCCCTGAGCATCCATGATGAGCAAGCGTACCCAGGCAGTATGAACGTGATGATCTGGCCTGCTCAGCAGCGCAGCGAGCTGCTGAACCACCTGTTGGCCGGCTGACTCAAGTGAATGGCCCAACCGCAGTAAGGTCACCGCCTGAGCCGAAGCGCAAACCCGCATGGCTGCTTCGCCCAGACCCATGCACGTGGCGGCGCCGTAGCGGTCATCGCAGTAGTTGCCTGCGCCAATGATCGCCGAGTCACCGACTCGGCCCGGGTACTTCCAAGCGATGCCCGAAGTGGTGACGGCAGTGCACAGATGACCGTTTGCATCGCGCACGATCACATTCATTGTGTCGTGGCCGATTTGCTGCGCCAGCATGCGCAGGGTGCGATTGATCACGGATTCGTCTGGCATGTCGGCAAGCTTGGCGGTATGCGCTTCCCAGGCCGCGCGCGCCTCCGGCGAGAGCATATCGCGGCGTTCTGCACCTATCTCTTCCGCGAAGCGCACGGCGCCTTCCCCCACCAGCAGCACATGAGGCAGGCGCATCATAAGCTCGCGCGCGATGCTGATGGGATGACGGAATCCCTTAAGCGCTGCGACTGCGCCGGCTTGGAGGGTCGCACCATCCATGAAGGAAGCGTCGAGTTCCACCTCGCCAAGGCTGTTGGGCCAGCCCCCGTAGCCAACCGTGTGTTCTTCTGGGTCATCCTCCACGGCACGCGCGATGTGCTCGGCGACGTCGCCTGCATCGGCGCCTTGCAACAGCCGCTGCATGCCGATGATGATGAACTCGTCACGAACATCGTCGTTAGTCAGAATGATAGGGAGAAGCATGTAACCAGCGTCGGCCAGGAGATCGTCATTGAAGAGTTTAGCACTGCTGGGTCGCGCATGTGATTCCAGGTTCGCTTACACGACAGCGTCGCGGCATTACTGGGGACGTTCACCAATAGGGAGCAATCCTCTACAGGCTACGCCGCCCAGCGAAGGTAAATCTGTGTAGAGAGGGTAGGCGATGACATCGCCGTCGCCCGCTCAAGTAGCCGTGAACGCACCCGTGGCGAAGCTTTTGTTTGATGGTATCTTATCCTCATGCCCGACTTCCCCATCATAGATACACATGTGCACCTCTGGGATCCGCGCCGCTTTCGCATTCCCTGGCTGGACGGCGTGCCGCAGATCAATCAGACATACGCGCTCAAGGAATACGCTGAACACACGCAGGGCGTCACCATCGAGGCCATGGTGTACCTGGAGGTGGACGTCGCGCCCAGCTACCGCTTGCTCGAAGCGCAGTGGGTTAACGCGCTGGCGAATGAAGAACCGCGCCTGCGCGCCATCGTGCCCAGCGCGCCGCTGGAGGATGGCGACTGTGCCCGCAGTTACTTAGAGGCGCTGAAGTCGCTCGGCCCGCGCGTGAAGGGCGTGCGCCGGCTGCTCCAGGCCGAGCCGGACGACGCTTTTGCGCTACGGCCGGACTTCGTGCGCGGCGTGCGGGCGCTGGCCGACTATGACTTCTCGTTCGACATCTGCATCTTCCACCGCCAACTGCCGGCGGTCATCGAGCTGGTGCGCCGCTGTCCAGAGGTGCGCTTCATCCTCGACCACCTCGGCAAGCCAGACATCAAGGCCAGCCTGCGCGATCCCTGGCAGGCCCACATCCGCGCGCTGGCCGCGCTGCCCAACGTCGTCTGCAAGATCAGCGGCATGGTCACCGAGGCCGACCACGCGCGCTGGACGGTGGACGACCTGCGTCCTTACTTTGAGACGGTTTACGACGCCTTCGGCCCGGACCGCGTGATGTTCGGCGGAGATTGGCCGGTGGTGCTGCTGGCGTCGAGCTACAAGCGCTGGGTGGAGACGGTGGACGCGCTCACCCAGGGCCTGAGCGAAGACGATCGGCGCAAGCTCTGGGCCGAGAACGCCAAACGGGTCTATCGCCTATTTGACGTATAGATACAGTTCGCCCGGCTGCAGGGCGTGCATCTTCTGGCGCGGGTTAAGCTGGCGAAGGGCGTCGGCCAGCGCGCCGGCGGGCAGGGAATTGGCGATGAACAGGTCGTTATGGCCGGCGATCAGCACGTCCCAGCCCAGCTCGCGCGCCAGCCAGGCTGCCTCGACCGGCAACAGGTTGCCGATGATGCCCAGCGCGTCCCGATAGGCGTCGCGCCCGTTGACTGGCAGGATGGCGATGTCGGCGCGTGGCTGGGCCTTGAGCATCTCCAGGTAACCAGGGTAGATGATCGTGTCGCCGCTGTGGTAGAGCGTGACGCCGTTCCACTCGATGAGAAAGCCCAACCAGCGGTGGCCGCGCTCGGGATCCTCTTCCACGCGATAGTGCGCCGAAGGCAGGGCGGTCACGCGCGCATCGCCGATGTTGATCGGTTGGCCGATGGCGGGGACCAGCCGGCGCGCTGGTGGGATGCCAGCCGCATCGGCAATGGCTGCTGCCCATCCGCTGATCACGAAAACCGCCGCCGGCGAGGCCGTCGCAATCGGCCCGATCGTGCCGGCATCCGTGTGATCGAGGTGCTCATGTGAGCACAGCACCGCCCGCGCGTTCGTCACCTCGGCGGGGTGCAGCGGCGGCGGAAACTCTCGATAGAAGATCTCGCCGGGCGGCGCATCTTCCTTCAGCGGGCCGGTGAGATAAGGATCAATGTAGATTAACCCTTCGCCGCTGCCCTTGAGGGCGAAGCCCATCTGCCCCAATCCCCAAATGGCCAGCGCGTTGGGGGGCACGTGCAGCGCGTCCATTTGCGCGATCAACGCTTGGTGTGTCGCCATGCGAGGATTCTAAAGAAAAAGCGCCAGCAGGGGCGCTGCCGGCGCAAATAAGGAGAGAAGAAGGGATAAGCAAAGGACTTAACGCTGTGCGGCCTGCCAGATGCTGGTGTCGAAGGCGGCCTTCACGTCAACGCCTGCTGGCAGGGCTTGATACTTGATCAGCATGTCGGCCAGCGCCTCCCAGCGCGCGGCGTCCTGCCAGCCGAAGCCGCGCTCGCTCTGGGCGTCGCGTAGCTCGGTCTCCAGCATGAACTTCATGTGATCGGCCTTGGTCTCTGGCCCGGCATACTTCAGCACGATCTGCACCGCCTCATCCACATTCTCCTGGGCGTATGCGATGCCGCGCAGCGCGGCGCGCAAGAAGCGCGTCAGCGCGTCAGGATTGTCCTTGAGGAACGATTCGCTGGTCACGTAGGCCAAGCCCAGCGTGGGCACGCCATAGTCAGCCGCGTCCCATATCGTCAGCTCATGCCCGAAGCTCCTGAGCAAGAACGGCTCGTTGGACTTAAACAGCGGATACACATCCACCTGGCCTTCGCTCAACACGCGCGGGTCGAAGCCGACGTTCACCAGGTTCACTTTGTTCACGTCGGCGCCGGCAGCGCTCAGCAGGGCGTAGAGGTCAGGCGGCGGCGTGCCCTTATACCCCACGGTCTTGCCCTCCCAGTCCTTGGGCGTGCGCAGCCCAGACTTGGCCAGCGCGGCGAAGGCCTGCTGCCCCTTCTGGCCGATCAGCGCGATCGAGACGACCGGCAAGCCGGGGTCGGCGCGCCGCTGCAGGATGGTGGCGGCGTCCATCGTCGTCACCTGCACCTTGCCGGCGACGAGGAGCTGGACGTGCTCGCCGCGGCCCGGGGAGTGCTCGATGGTCACGTCCAAGCCATTCTGCTCAAAGAATCCCTTCTCCTTGGCGACGTAGGCACCGACGAACGGCAGGTTGGCCTGTGGTTTGTAGCCGGCCATGAAGGTCAGCGCGGTCAGCGTCGCGGATTGGGCTGCGCCCTCCGCCGGCGCCTGGCGAGGCGGTGGCGGGGGCGGCAACTGCGTTGGCGCGCATGCGGCAGTCAGAAAAGCGGTAGCGAGAAACAGCGAGAGAAAACGCGACTTCTTGTGGATGCTCAACATACGAACTCCTTGACTTGTAACTTACGCCTTCCAGCGCAGGCATCGCCTCTCCAACCAGACGATCAGGCCGTAGGCGCATATACCGCTCAACGAGAGGATGAAGATCGCCGCGAACATCGGCGGGAGGTTAAGGTTGCTGTAGGCCAGCCACATCACCCGTCCCAGGCCGCTGGATGCTCCTGTCCACTCGGCGATCACCGCGCCGACCAGGGCCAGCGGCGCGGTGATGCGCAGCGCGGCGAAGAGGTAGGGCAACGCCAGCCAGGCGCGCAGGTGGATCATCTCCTGCCATGTCGTCGCCTGATACAAGCGCATCAGATCGCGCAGCGGTCGCTCCGCGCTCTGTAAGCCTACCAGCACGTTGACCAGGGTGGGGAAGAAGGTGAGCAAGGCGGTGATGATCACCTTGGGCAACACGCCGAAGCCGAACCAGATGGTCAGCAACGGCGCGATGGCGGCCAGCGGGGTGGACTTCACGAGGATGGCCAAGGTCATCACGCCGCGCTCGAATTGCGGATAAAGGGTCACCAGGACGGCGATGAAGATGCCGGCTGCCGCCCCGACGCACAACCCGCCGATGGCTTCGCCGAGCGTGACGGTCAGCGCTTGTAGGTAATAGCTTGGCTGTGCCCAAAACGTCTGCGCGATACGGCTGGGGGCCGGCAACAGATATACCGGCACCTCTCGCCAATGGACGAACGCCTCCCACGCGCCCATCGCGGCGCATACCACGATGACGGCTAGGGCATAGGCGCGGGCATTGACCCAGCGAGCCTCACGGTGTTCGACCCAGTTGGTGCTCATCTGTTTATGCCGGAAGCCCCTGCCAGGCGGCGAACGTCGCAGGGGTGATGCGAAATGCCTGCCAGGTGGTGTGCGCCAAGCGCCCGCTTGCGCCCAGGTAGCGCCGGCGCAGGCGTTCAAGCAGCCCGGCGAGGCCGCCGGGGAAGTCGGATTCTTGAAGCGGCGCGGCCTTGCCGCGGGCCAGCACGCGCCGCAGCGGCGGCCAGGGCTCGTCAACGCTTAGCGAGACGTTCGGGTTGGCCAGCACATACGTTGCCCACAGCGACCCTTGCCAGGCGGCGACGAAGAAGTGCCTTCCATCCCATTCTTGCCAGACGGGCACGACGTGCGGAGCGCCGTCGGGTCGCAGGCAGGCCAGCCGGGCCACCCACGGCGCGGCCAGGAAAGCGCGGATGGCTTTGGGGTCGAGCGGTCGTTGGGCGATGTCGGTCGGTTGTGTGGTCGGCAGCCAAGGCGTATAACGCAACGCGCCCTGACGGTAGGAGAGCCGCGCCGCCATCTCGCGCAGGCGCAACAGGACGCCGCTCAGGTGTGCCTTGCGCCAGCGAAAAGCCGGCGCGCTCATCACGAGCGCGGCATTCGGCGTCTGACCATCCGCGCAGATCGGCAGCGCCAGCTCCACGCTCTGGACATCGTGAACTACAGCGTAGCCGCGCCGCCGAACGCCGGCGGAGGGCGAGGGCGTGAGCACCTGCGCGGCGGCGCTCTCTGGCTTGAAGCGATGGCCGGCGGGGTAGACGCTGCGCACCTGTTCGCTCGACTCGACCTGCGCTGCCAAGATCACCTCATCGTTGAGTGGCAGGGCCAAGGCCAACGTCTCGCCGAGGCTGGCAGCGCCTGCTTCCTGATAGAAGGCGGTCTGTAGATCGGCCAGCGGCGAAGCCTGGCTGCGCCAGGCCAGCAGGCGCGGGCCGGCGCGATAGCGCCCGCGCCGCTCGGATTGCTCCACGTAACCAAGCCGCTTGAGCGTCCCCAGCAAGACGAAGAGCGAGCTGCGCGAGATGTCCAGCCGGCTCAACAAGTCGGCCAGCTCTGCGCCCTGTGGCCGCTCCAATAGCAGCTCCAATAACCCCAGCGCGCGCTCGATCGAAGACGGCGACTCAGTCTCCACTTTGGTCTAGTAAGCTGGATTATAGTCCATCAAGTTGGATTTCATTTCGAGGCAAGCAGGTGCGTCAGAAATCTCGGGTGGGCAACGGTATTGCCGTCGCCCGCCCGAGATAGACAACACCGGTCAGTGAATGCACCCCTTGACCGTTGCCAATACAATAATGCGAGCGTGTGGCTGATTGGGGGCTGTGTGGCCCGCTGACAATGCCCTTGGCGCGCTGCGACCCCGACGTGGCGCTAAACCCGCTGCGCGGGGCATACTGGCACGCGCCCTATGCACAATTGCCCGACTATCACGACGATCCGTCCTCGCTCGCGCTGGAAGAAACAGCCCAGCCGGCTTGCGCGTTCGGGGGCTGCGCTAATAAATGTCACTCTCCCAGTTGCTCATCGCCATCCCGCTGACCGTGGTCGGCAGCGTGCTATTCGCTGCCGGCGTCGTCCTGCTGGGGCGCTCGCTCCTGCGCACGGCCACGGCCACGGTGGAGGTGCTGGAGCACGATCAACGCGCAGTGCTGCGCTTCACCACCCGTGATGGCCAGGCGGTCGAGCTGCACGTGCCGGCTGCCCCTGGCCACTATCGGACAGGCGAGCAGGTCACCGTGCTCTACGACGCCGACTATCCGCAGATCGCCCAGGTTGCCTCGCCGCTGCGCTTGTGGGTTGTGCCGGCTGCGCTGGCGCTGCTGGGTCTGGGGATCGGGCTAACCGGCTTCTCCGCACTCGTCGCCGCCGTGCGCTGAGCAGCGGGCAACAGCACGCTGCTATCTAGACGCGAGCCGCGGAGGGAGGGCATAGCCGGCACGGGCAGCCGCCTCAACCAATGCGCGCTGGCGGTCTCGCCAAGCCAGCGCGTCGCCACCGTTCATAAGGCATGACGCAGCGCACCAGGCCGCCACAAACGACTCAAACGCCTCCTTGTTGAAATAGGTCAGGCCGTCGTGATCGTGCACACCGAATAGGGCGATCGCGTCCGGATCGGCGAAGAGCGGATTCAGCGACGACAGGTCCACATCGGCCCTCTGCGACCAAGGGTGACCCAGGATGAGCTTCACTTGCATAACCGCCTGCCAAGCCTCGCGCGCGTCCAAGCCCAGCGCCTGCAGGGCAACCTGTAAATGATCGCCCAGCCGGCGCTGGGTGAGCCACAGGCGGCTATCCCGACCCGGATCGGCGGCCTGGTCGCGGAGGGCCGGTGCGGCCTCGCCCAGCCGACGCGCCAACGCCCAGCCGATGAGGGCCGCCGCCGCGACGTCGTCCAGCGGTATGTCGCCCGCCCGCCGCAGCGCGACGGCTTGCCACAGGTCGTCACACAGCTTCTGACCCAGCAGCGCACAATGCGCAACGTCGGCTGCGCCGAGGATGTGCATTTGCATGGCTGTGAACAGCGCCCGACCATCATCGGCGACAGCGCGCAGGATTGCTTCTGGCGTTGCGTCGGCGGCCGCTTGGAGGAGCTGGCGCAAGCGCACTGTATCTATCAGCTTCTGATACGCCAGCGTCACCGGCTTTAAGCGGACGATCTCCAACTCATCAGCGATGCTGGCGACCCAACGCCCGCCCAGCTCGGCATGCAGCGCAGCATACGGGTGATCGGCGTCATCCACCACCTCTTCAATGCGGTCGAAGACGTGATATTCATACGCATTGAGCGTCAGCTCCAGGCCGGCGCTGTGGAGCGCGCGGTTATTGCGGATGAACTCCAGCCCGCTGATGGCATCGCGAAACACGGTGTAGCGCGCTGGGTCGTCGCGCAGCCCAAGCGCCTGGGCCAGCGTCTCGCGGGCCATGGCTTTCTCCCCGCCCCGCTTCACGGCATAGGGGACGGATAAGTGGATACGGCCCATGGCCGTGGCGAATTTATTGTGGTAGAGCACCAGCGCCCTCTCCTCACCGTAGGCATTGGTGTAAGCGAAGACATCCTCGTTAACCCATCCTTCCGCAGTGACGCAATCAAAGAGGCGAAAGCGCTCAACGCCCGCGAAGAGGTAGCGCCGGCGCAGCAACGGGAAGATCTCGCGCTCGTGGCGCGCCACCAACGCCGAATCCGGCCATTCCCACAACTTAGGGTAGCGAAACTCCATACCGTACTTCTCGGTATAACCCTCGATTTGGCCGTGGCCGAACATCGGCAAACCGGGCATGGTGCACATCATTAGGCAGACGCCGAAGTATTTATCGCCCTTGCCGAACTGCTCAATAGCGGTCTTCTCGTCCGGGTTATTCTGAAAGTTCACGTAGCGGCGGAGGATTTCTGGGTCGAACTCGAGCGTGTTCTTAATGAGTTGGCGGTAGTCGGCGTTCTTCTCGTCGCGCAGCATGTGCATGAAGGCGCTGTTGTACACGCGATGCATGCCCAACGTGCGCACGAAGTAGCCCTCCAGCAGCCAGAATGCCTCGGCCAACAACAGCGTATCAGGCGCTTCGGCGGCCACGCGGTCAACCACCTCTCGCCAAAACTCCTGAGGCATCAAGCGGTCGAATTCCTCGGCGCTCATGCCGAGGCCGGCACGAGACGGGATCGCCCCACCCTCCCCCGGCGCAGGAAACCACAGCCGGTGAATATGGCGCTTGACCAGCGTCATCGCGGCATCAAAGCGAATGATCGGAAACTGGCGCGCTACGCGGACGATCATTTGAATGACTGCCTCGCGCGCCTCTGGGTTAAGGTAGTTGATCTGGGCAGTGTCATTCCACGGAAAGGAGGTGCCGTCGTTGCCGTGATAGATATAGCGCACGTCGCCAGTCCAGCGATCTACGCGCTTAAAGACCACCGCGGCGTCGGTCCGAGTGTAGTAATGATCTTCCAGGAAGATGCCCACGCGCGGGTCATCGGACAAATCAGGGCCGTTGAACGTGTAGGACGGGAATGGGGGATAACTCAAAGAGAGGAAGTAATCCGGGCGCTCAATCACCCAGCGCGAGTCTATGCCCATGTGGTTGGGCACCATATCGCTGGCTAAGCGGATACCATAACGCTGGGCGCGCGCTTTAAGCGCATCCAGCGCTGCCGGCCCGCCCAGGTCTTCGGCGATCACATAGTCGTAGAGCGAGTATGCCGAAGCCAGTGCGTCATGGTCACCCATGATCTGCTTAATACGGCGCGAGGCGCGGCTGCGCTCCCATAAACCGATTAACCACAGACCAGTAAAGCCCCAGCGCGCCATCTGCGCCAGCTCCTCCTCGGGCACTTGGTCCAGGCGCGTGATCGGACGCTGATACTTGCGCGAGAGCTGGTCAAGCCAGACGTAAGTGTTTTTGGCCAACAGCACCAAGCGGGGCATCCACTCAGTATCAGTGGCGTAGGCCTCGTACTCAGCCAGCGGGACGGGGCCGGATGAGCGCAGCGCCGCGCCGCTCAAATCGGCCAGCGTGGGCACCAAGGCCGGCCCTGGACCGCCGACGCCGAAGGCGCGCTTCTCGTCCTCGCGGATCAAGTCGAAGCTCAGCAGGATCCGGTCGAGCAGGCGACGAAAAGCCTCGCCAAAATACGGCGCCCAGCGATCGCGGATGAAGATGAGCTGTCCGATCAGCGATCCCCCCGCTGCTTTGGCCGGCGTCTGAAGCATCTCCAGCAAAGGCTGGTTATCCGGCCCAAACGGCGGCTGTCGTTCAAAGAACTTGCCCAGCGCCTCGACCAGCCGACGGTAGGCCGTGCGCTCCACCAGCGGCGCATCGTCGAACAGTTCAGCGAACGGTGCAAAGGCTGGGTTGTTATTCTCCAGCCAGAGCATCACCAGTTCCTCTAGCGCATCGGCGCTGTGGTTGTCCAGATAGGCCGCCGGCGACATCTGGCCGCGGTAAACCGGCAGGGGTGGGAAGTGCGCGACAAACTGCGTCAGAACCTCGCGCACCGTTGATTCACCAAGCGCCTGGACGACGTGGTCAAGCGCAGCGGCAAACATGCGCTGGTCGCGGGTGATCACGCCTCGTGCGCGCATGGCCTCATCGTAAAGTTGCACGACCAGATGCGATATCTCGTCAATCAGCCCCATGGCGTGCAGGTCGCCGGCATAGACGGCTAAATGTGGGTGGCGCGCCGCATCGCGCCGTTCATTCATGCGTTGGGCGAAGGCGCGCACAGCCTGCAAATCGGCCAGCACCGCATTGCCCGTGAACTGATAGATGGACTGATCGAAGTCGTAGCGCGTGCGCGCTGCGCGGGAGATGTGGAACTCTTTGTTCAGGCGCATGGCGTCGAGGTCATTGTAGCCCCCTTAAGCGAGGAGATAATCTCACCTCATTCACAGCCCGGGTCAGAACCCTGGGTCCCGTTAGGCTCACGGTCAGCAACCTGTGGCAGCTTCCCCTGCTGTGGGCCTGCCCTGCGCTGTTGAAATTGCCTGTGCGATGTCCGATTAGCTGACCAGTTGCGCCAGCCGGTCTACGATGCGTTCCAGCACCTGAAAAGCGCGGTCCAGCGGCTCAGGCTGGGTCATGTCTATGCCGGTCATCTTGAGCGCATCCAGCGGATACATCGCGCTGCCGGCCTTCAGGAAGTCGAGGTAGCGCTTCACCACGCCCGCTTCACCGCTCAGCACCGCGTCCGCCAGGGCGTTGGCCGCGCTGATGCCAGAGGCGTACTGCCAAACGTAATAGTCGGCGAAGAAGTGGGAGAACTGCATCCAGGTCACGCCCACGCGCGGCTCGTCCAAATGGACGGCGTCTCCGTAGCCACGGCGGAAGAGTTCCACCAACTTGGCGCTCATCGCGTCGGCGGTCAGCGCGCCGCCCTGCTCAACGGTCGTGTGCATCCAGTGCTCGAACTGGGCGTTAATCGGCATGAGAAACAAATAGCGGTGGAAGTTGTCCATCGCTTCTTGAATGACCGCGATCTCGAAGTCGCGCCCTCGGTCGAGCTTCAGCAGGTGAGCGCGCACAAGCGCCTGATTGAAGTTCGAGGCGACCTCGGCGGCGAAGATCGAGTACTCAGAGTAGATGAATGGCTGCGTCTGACAGGTGAGCAGCGTGTGCATGGAGTGCCCGATCTCGTGCGCCAGCGTGCTCAAGCTGCCCAGGCCCTGTTCGCTGTAGCTCATGAAGATATAAGGCTTGGTGCCGTATGAACCGGCCGAGTATGCCCCATCGCGCTTGCCGAGATTGGGGTAGATGTCCACCCAGCGATCCGTCGTCAACCCGCGCTTCACCGTGCGGACATAGGCGGCGCCCAGCGGGCGCAGTCCCTCGGTGATCCACCGCACGGCTTGCTTGTAGGTGACGCGCGGGGGTTTAGCCAACGGCGCGAACACATCGCAGACCTCCATCCTTTCCAAGCCGAGCGCGCGCCGGCGAATGTCCCAGTAGCGATGCCAAACGTCCAGGTGCCGATTGCAGGCGTCAATCACGTTGTGAAAGACCTGGGTTGGGATGTTATTGGGCGCGAGGGCGGCAGTGAGCGAATCGGGGTAGTGATGCACGCGCGCCCGCAGCACAGTGGCTTTCACCTTGCCGGCCATGATCTCGGCAAACGTGTTCTTCAAGCCCAAGAAGCCATCGGCGAAGCTTTCCCACGCGCTCTTACGCAGCGCCCGATCGGGACTGCTGAGCAATGCGTCAATATTGCCCTGCGCGACGGGCACGCGCTTCTTTGTGCTCGTGCGCGCGTCGGCGAACTTTAGGTCGGCGTTGGCCAACACGGTATAGACATTGGCCGGCGTGGCGAGCGCGTCGCTTGCCTGGGCCATCACTGCCTCGACTTCTGCCGAGCGCACGTGTGGCTTCAGGCGCATCAGGTTGTCCAGGTAGTGGCGATACCGCTTGAGCGCCGGCAACTCGGCGATAAATCGCTCCAGCGTTTGTGGCTCCAAGGCGAGCAACTCTGGTTCGGCGAAAGCGATCGCCGCCATGAAGCGCGCGGCCAAGCCTTGGGCGCGGCTGACGCGCGCGGCGTTGGTCTGGTTAGTAGTGTCCACGTCGAAGGCCCGGCCAGCGTAGTTGTAGAGTTTGTACATCTCCGGCCCAAGCTGTTCAAACAGCTCAAAATAGGCTCGCAGGTGCTGCGCCGATTCGCCCAAGCGGCCTTGTAACTCGGCCAAGCGAGGCAATTCACCTTCCAGGCGCTTGAACGCATCTTCCCAGGCCTCGGGACTGGGATACATGCTCTCCAGGTCCCAGGTGTGCTCAAGGGGCATCTCTTCTCTGCAGGGGAGCGGCTTGGACATTGACGGTTAGACCTCACTCAGGATAAAAGGATGCGTGTATTATGCCTTCGAGCGCGTGGCACCGTCCTGAACGCAGGGTGCGTTCACGCACGGGGTATAAGACTGGCTGCTTGCCGGCCTGCCACCCCCGACCGTGAACGCGCCACAGAATGCGAACTACGGAACACGCACTACGCACTACG